>NZ_MJGC01000116.1 GCF_001746915.1 Desertifilum tharense IPPAS B-1220 | reverse complement strand
GGGGAAGAAGGGAATTGGGAGTTGGGAGTTGGGAGTTGGGGGTTGGGGAAGAAGGGAATTGGGAGTTGGGAGTTGGGGGTTGGGGAAGAAGGGAATTGGGAGTTGGGGGTTGGGGGTTGGGGAAGAAGAGGATGGGGGGATGGGGAAGAAGGGAATTGGGAGTTGGGAATACTCCTGCTTTTCTAGGCGGAATGTTGGGGTTGGGGAGTTGAAGTGTTAAGAAGCCTTAAGCTTAGTCACTTCCATGATTTTCCCCAAATCCTAAATCCTAATTCCCAACTCCCTCGATCCTATCTCTACCTAAACGAAATAGTCTTGTAGGGCTTTAACCTCCAGGGGTTGAGATTTTAAGGAACGGATGGCGTCGGCGGTGGCTTTGGCCCCGGCAATTGTGGTAATGATGGGGATTTTGTAAGCTAGGGCAGAACGGCGAATTTTGCGACCGTCGGCTTGGGCTTCTTCTCCAGAAGGGGTATTGAGAATGAGTTGAATTTTCTCATTTTTGATTTCGTCGAGGATGTTGGGACGACCTTCGTGGAGTTTGAGGACAAGCTTGACATTTTCTACACCCTGCTGTATTAGAGCTTTGCGGGTGCCTTCGGTGGCGGAGACCGAAAAGCCGAGTTCGGCGAGTTCTTTGACAACGGAGACGACGGATTCCTTATCGCGATCGCTCATCGATACCAATACAGTACCACTAAGCGGTAAGCGTTGGTTGGCAGCGAGTTCTGCTTTCGCAAATCCTTTACCAAAGTCGGTGTCAATGCCCATCACTTCGCCTGTAGACCGCATTTCAGGGCCGAGGAGGGTATCGCTACCTGGGAACTTATCAAAGGGTAAGACGGCTTCTTTGACGGAGATATGACGGGGGATGATTTCTGAGGTGAAATTGAGGTCTTCTAAGGTTTCCCCAGACATCACCCGTGAGGCATACTTGGCTAGGGGGATACCGATGGCTTTGGAGACAAAGGGGACGGTACGGGAAGCGCGGGGGTTAGCTTCGAGGATGTAAACTTGGTCTCCCTGAACGGCGAACTGGATGTTCATTAAACCAATGACGTTCAGGGCTTTCGCTAATTGAATCGTCCATTGACGGATTTTATCCAGTACGGGGGCGCTTAAGGTCATGGTGGGAATTGAACAAGCAGAGTCTCCAGAGTGAATTCCGGCTTGCTCGATGTGTTCCATAATCCCGCCTATGACTACATTACCAGTCCGATCGGCGATCGCATCCACATCCACTTCAATCGCTTTTTCTAGGAACTTGTCAATTAAGATGGGGTGTTCGGGTTCGACTTGTACCGCATAGGTCATGTAGCGTTCTAAGTCGCTATCGGAGTAGACGATTTCCATCGCCCGACCCCCTAGAACGTAGGAGGGACGCACGACTACAGGATAACCGATGCGTTGGGCAATCGCTAAGGCATCTTCGTAGCTGCGGGCGATACCATTGGGAGGTTGTTTGATGTCTAACTCGCGCAGTACCTTTTCAAACCGTTCGCGATCCTCAGCAATATCAATGGAGTCGGGTGAGGTTCCCCAGATTTTAGTCGGAATTTCGCTTTCCGATACGCTCTTTAGATATTCTTGCAGAGGAACGGCCAATTTGAGGGGAGTTTGACCGCCAAATTGGATAATCACGCCTTCAGGTTTCTCGACTTCGATAATATTGAGAACGTCTTCTTTGGTTAGGGGTTCAAAGTAAAGGCGATCGCTCGTATCGTAATCGGTAGAAACGGTTTCTGGGTTAGAGTTGACCATAATGGTTTCAAACTCTTTATCCCGCAAGGAAAAGCTGGCGTGACAGCAGCAATAGTCAAACTCAATCCCCTGGCCGATGCGGTTGGGCCCTCCACCTAGGATCATGACCTTACGACGATTGGAAGGGGTGACTTCGGTTTCTTCTTCGTAGGTAGAGTAGTGATAAGGCGTGAAGGCTTCAAATTCTGCGGCGCAGGTGTCCACTGTTTTGTAAGCCGGGATAACCCCTAAAGACTTGCGATAGCCCCGGACTTCATCTTCAGTGGTTTTGGTGGCGTAGGCAATTTGGCGATCGCTAAATCCTTTCTGTTTAATCTCCCAAAGTTGATCTTTTGTCAAGTCTTGCAGGCGGCTGCGCTTGAGGAATTTCTCAGTTTCTAATAAAGAAACCATCTTATCGAGAAACCAAGGGTCAATCCCGGTTAACTCATAAACCTCTTCCACCGACATTCCCATCAGTAGCGCGTGGCGAACGGTAAAGATGCGGTCGGGATTGGGGGTTCGCAATCCGGCGCGAATTTGTTCTAAACTGGGGAGCATCTCAGAGCGATCGCAGCCCCAACCCGCACGCCCGGTTTCTAAGCTGCGGAGGGCTTTCTGGAAGGATTCGCAGAACGTCCGACCAATGGCCATTGCTTCCCCAACCGATTTCATCTGGGTGGTGAGTACCGCAGGCGTTCCGGGGAACTTCTCAAAGGCGAACCGGGGAATCTTTGTCACCACATAATCAATCGTGGGTTCAAAGGAAGCCGGAGTTTTCTTGGTAATATCGTTAGAAATCTCATCCAACGTATACCCAACCGCTAGCTTCGCTGCAAACTTAGCAATGGGGAAACCCGTCGCTTTCGACGCTAACGCCGAACTCCGAGAAACGCGGGGGTTCATTTCAATCACAATCAAATCCCCATCCACCGGATTCACGGCAAACTGGATGTTAGAACCGCCTGTTTCTACTCCAATTTCGCGGATAATTTGAATGGACGCATCCCGCAAACGCTGATATTCCTTATCCGTCAGGGTTTGGGCAGGTGCTACGGTAATCGAATCGCCCGTATGAATGCCCATCGGGTCAATGTTTTCAATCGAGCAGATAATTACCACATTATCTGCCAAATCGCGCATGACTTCGAGTTCGTATTCCTTCCAGCCAATCAAAGACTGTTCAATCAGAATTTGCGATACCGGAGACGCATCTAACCCGCTTTGGGAAATCTCTTCAAACTCTTCTTGGTTGTAAGCAATACCGCCGCCAGCGCCCCCCAGGGTAAACGCAGGGCGGATAATTAAAGGATACGTGCCAATCTGATGCGCGATCGCTTTCGCTTCATCCAGGGTACTGGCAATTCCTGAAGGACAGACACTAACGCCTATCTTTTCCATCGCCTGTTTAAATAACAGGCGGTCTTCTGCTTTTTCAATTGCGTCTAACTTCGCCCCAATCAACTCTACGCCGTATTTGTCTAAGACCCCTCGTTTTGCCAGTGCTACGGCGATGTTTAGGGCCGTTTGACCCCCCATAGTCGGGAGTAAAGCATCCGGTCGTTCTTTGGCAATCACTTTTTCGACCAATTCCGGCGTCAGCGGTTCGATATACGTCCGCTCTGCTGTCTCTGGATCGGTCATAATCGTTGCTGGGTTAGAATTGACGAGGACGACCTCGTAGCCTTCACTGCGTAGGGCTTTACAGGCTTGCGTGCCAGAGTAATCAAACTCACAAGCTTGTCCAATTACAATCGGGCCAGCACCCAGAAGCAATATTTTGTGGATATCGTCGCGACGAGGCATAGGGGATTTTCGGGTTAAGAGTTGAAATTTGCAACCTAACCCCCTTAAGGGCTGATTGCTAAATCCAGACCATTTTAAGGGGTATCGTTAGTAGATTTGTGAGTTGTTTATCTATTTTTCCTGACTTCTTCTCTGAGTGCTGAGTGGAAAGTGCTGTTGCTTTAGCTTCTGCGTAGCAGTGTGCTGAGTAGGTTCAAGAGTGCTGAGTGGAAAGTGCTGTTGCGCGGTTCTTGGTGCGAAGCAGTGTGTTGAGTAGGAAGAGAGTGCTGAGTTGATAGTTTGCAAGTTCTCCTATCTCTTCTTCCCCAACCCCTAACTCCTAACTCCCAACTCCCTTCTTCCCTAACCCCTAACTCCTAACTCCCAACTCCCTTCTTCCCTAACCCCTAACTCCTAACTCCTAACTCCCTTCTTCCCCACTCAGCACTCAGCACTCAGCACTCAGCACTTACTCAACACTTAGGAGTTGTTGCCATAATTCGTAACCTTTGACGCTGAGGTGGATGCCGTCGGTGGTGAGTTCGAGTCTTAGAATCCCTTGGTCATCGCTAAAGTGGGAATGGAGATCTAGATAAGTGCCTCCGTATTGTAGCGCGATCGCCTCGATGCGATCGTTCAGGGCACGGATGCGCGAGCTACCCAAAGCGGGGAGGCGGGTGGGGAGAATCGATTGCACGACTAACTGGCTTTCGGGGTGGTTTTGTCGCAGTTGGCGGATAATTTCTTGAAAGTTGCTTAAGATTGTGGCATCGGAAGCGCCGTTACGTAAATCGTTAATTCCAGCTAATAAGTATATTTTTTGCGGTTGAGTCGATTTAAACTGAGCAATCCGACTGAGAATGTGGGTGGTTGTTTCGCCGGAAACGCCTTGATTGAGCCATAACCCTTCGGTTGGCAATCGTTCGGTGGGGAACCACATACTGAGGGAGTCACCGAGCATAATGTTTAATTTATTACTACCCTGACCGGAAGCGATCGCCCTAGCTTCCAAAGCTAACAGATATTTCCAATCTTCATGGGAGGGTTGGGCGGTGGCTTTTGTCCAGGCGCTAGCATAGCTATCGGCACTTAAGCGCGTGTAAATTTGACCTGCTTTTAAGGCCGTTAAGCGTTGTTCGTAGAGTTGAGAACCACTAGCGGGACGGATAGCCGGGGGAGTAGGTTGGCGTTTAATGACCAAAGGACGTGTGAGTTCCCATTTCCCGTTGACTAGCGTCCACTGGCGTTCCTGGGAGGCTTGCAGGGTTCGCAACTCCTGGGGAATTTGCGGTTGGGCGCTAGCAGCCATTGCGGATGGGACAAACCAGCGAGACGGCCGGGTGGGGAAAGTGCGATTCCCGTAGGGATTGCTCTGCGCTATGCTGAATGTTTCTAAAGCGCTAAATTCTGGGGCAAACCATTCAGCAGTCGGTAGGGGAAACTTAACTTGGGTGGCGAGAATATCTAGATTTTGGCGAGTATCTAATGCCAGCAAATCAACATCTAAGTTTAGCGGCGTAAACTGCGGAACCTCTGGCCCCTCCGTCAGAGGAACCTGTGCTAGCAAACCCACCGCTAACCAATACGAATGAGACATGGAGGACTGACTCCTGAGAAAACCTGCAACAGTTCGTTCTTTTCTCTTTAGACAGCAGGATAGTTGGGAGTCAGGAAAAAGGGAATTGGGAGTTGGGAGTTAGGGGTTGGGGAAAAGGAGGATGGGGAGGTGGGGAGGTGGGGGGAAGAAGGGAGTTGGGAGTTAGGAGTTAGGGGTTGGGGAAGAAGGGAGTTGGGAGTTAGGAGTTAGGGGTTGGGGAAGAAGGGAGTTGGGAGTTAGGAGTTGGGGGTTGGGGAAGAAGGGAGTTGGGAGTTAGGAGTTGGGGGTTGGGGAAGAAGAGATAGGAGAACTTGCAAACTATCACCTCAGCACTCTCTTCCCACTCAGCACTCAGCACTAAGAACCCCACTCAGCACTGTCTTCCCACTCGGAACTCGGAACTCGGAACTTTGCACTCCTTTCCCTACTGCTGAGTTGCTACCTTCGCGGCTGCGGCCTCGTCGGGGTGGATGCCTAGGCGGGTGAGGTTAATGCGACCTTTGTTGTCGATGTCGCGGATTTTGACGATGACTTCATCGCCAACTGTCACCTCGTCTTCGACCTTGCCCACGCGGTAATCTGCAAGTTGGGAGATGTGAATCATCCCTTCCTTACCAGGGAGAAATTCTACAAAGGCCCCAATTTGGATAATGCGCGTTACGCGACCCATATAGACATCACCTGCATTTAGCTTGCGCGTCATGCCCATGATGATGCTGCGGGCTTGTTTGGCTTTTTCAGCATCAATTGAAGAGATAATGACGGTGCCATCATCTTCAATGTCAATTTTGGCCCCGGTTTCTTCGGTAATGCCTTTAATGGTTTTACCGCCAGGTCCGATTACCATACCAATTAGATCGGGATCGATCTTCATGGTCAGCAAGCGCGGGGCAAAGGGTGAGAGTTCGGTGCGCGGCTGGTCGATGGTGGCCAGCATTCTCTCTAGGATATGTAGGCGGGCGGGTCTGGCTTGTTCAATGGCTTGCTTGACGATATCCATTGATAACCCGGTGATTTTCATATCCATTTGCAGGGCCGTAATTCCGGTATCGGTACCTGCGACTTTAAAGTCCATGTCCCCTAAAAAGTCTTCAATGCCTTGAATATCAGTGAGGATGCGGACTTCCTCTCCTTCTTTAATTAGGCCCATTGCGGCACCGCTAACGGGTTTGGAGATGGGGACGCCCGCATCCATCAGGGCGAGGGTAGAACCGCACACCGAACCCATTGAGGTCGAACCGTTGGAGGAGAGGACTTCTGAAACGACGCGGATGACGTAGGGGAAGTCTTCTTTTGGGGGCAGAATTGGAACGATGGCGCGTTCGGCTAAGGCCCCGTGACCAATTTCCCGACGACCGGGCGATCGCATCGGCCTGGTTTCTCCCACAGAATAGGGGGGGAAGTTGTAGTGGTGTAGATAGCGTTTCTGTTCGTCGGGGTGCAAGTCGTCGAGTTCTTGGGCGTCGCCAGAGGTGCCTAGCGTTACCACAGACATGACTTGGGTTAAACCGCGATTGAATAGGGCGCTACCATGTACGCGGGGCGGTAAGACTCCGGTACGGCAGGAGATAGGGCGGACTTCATCAAGTTTGCGGCCGTCTACGCGGATGCCATCCTCGATGATTTGCTTCCGCATCATCTTTTTGGTTAAATCCTTAAAGAGGTTGCTGACGGCTTTGGCATCGGCCGCAGCCGCAACGCGAATGGGGTCTTCTTCGCCTAGTTCTGCGATCGCGTTGAGGACTTGCGTCTGTTTCACCTCATCTAAGGCTTGGTCGCGGGCGTGTTTATCGAGTTCGGTACGGGCTAAAATTCCCTTGACCGAATCCGTAGCGCGATCGCGAATAAAGTTTTCTAGGGTAGGATCGACTTCTGGCGCTTGACCTTGGGTAATTTCCAACTCCAACTCGGCCAGTAAGTCGCGTTGGGCTTGAATCAAGTCCGCCACCGCTTCATAGCCAAAATCAATGGCTTCAATCATGTCGGCTTCGGACAATTGGTTGGCCCCAGCTTCCACCATAATCACCCCATCGGGCGAACCGGCAACAACTAAATCTAAGTCGCCTTGTTCAATTTCATGATAGGTGGGGTTAATAATAAAATCATCGCCAACTAACCCAACCCGAACCGCAGCCATTGGGCCGTGGAAGGGAATTTTGGCCAACAATACGGCTAAAGATGCGCCTGTCACCGCTAAAATATCCGGGGGAACCTGTTCGTCCATCGATAGGGTAGTTGCCACAACTTGAATATCGTCGCGCAACCAACCCGGAAACAACGGACGCAGCGGGCGGTCAATTAAACGACAGGTTAAAATCGCTTTCTCTGGCGGACGCCCTTCTCTACGTAAAAATCCGCCTGGGATGCGACCTGCGGCGTACAGTCTCTCTTCGTAATCGACTAATAATGGCAGGAAATCAATTCCTTCTCTAGCTTCTGCACGGGTTGCGGTCACTAAAACAGCCGTATCTCCAGACTGAATCAGGACGCAGCCTCCGGCTTGGGGTGCTAATAATCCTACTTTGAGTCGAATATCTCGTCCATTAAAAGATATTGACTTATCAATTTCTCCCATGCAACACTAAACCTTTTTTTCGCTTCTCTTTTTCTTCTCTGTGGCAATCGTAGCATTACTCCTGATGAGTCAGGGTAGAGTCCGGCAAGGCCTCAACTTTCCCCGCACAGAATAAACTGCCCGATGTACAATATGGCGATAAGGTGGCAATTTTATGGATCTCTAGCGCTGAAGCGTTTCCCCGTCAGCAAGGACTATCCGACCGCAAGCCTCACCAGCCCTACCGCTGTATTAGGACAGACTGAACTGCTCAAAAGATAAGCCTGACGAGAATTTTCACTCAGCTTTCAGGAAATTGGGACGCTTGGCAAAAACGGGGATAACGGGTGGAGAGAGTCAGCCGTTAACCGCGCATTGTTAACGATTTCTTAGGATTTTTGCATGGCGATTTTACACGGGAGTTGGCAAAATCAGGGGCGTTTCATCCTGTGGGGGGAAACCTGGCGAAGGGTTTCCCCAGAAGCGATGCCGGGAATACCGTCCATCGTCACCCATCCCTTGAGTATGGGGACAGCAGAATTTAAGCAATTTTTAACCGATTTACAGGAACGAGGGGTGCTTCCCCAGGGGATTCTAACCCAGGATCGACAAGAAACGGTAAAAATTGCCTTGCCAACGGTTTTAGAGGCAGGCGTTCCCCTTCCCCAACATTCGGCGGGGGAACCCGCAGAGGCGGCCGTCATTTATCCTTGGTTGGTGGAAGGATGGTGCTTAGAAGCGGCGGCGGCTTTGGCGTTTCTGCAAGCTTTACCCTTGGGAACGCTGAGTTCTGGGGAAATGGGGTTTGGGGAAGATTTGCGCTTTTGGGGCCATGTGGCGCGCTGGAGTTTGGATTTGCAGGCGCGGGGTAAGTTCTTACCGATTCTAGAGCAACAATCTGAGGGATTAGAGGCGCTGTGGCTACCGCTGTTAGATAGTTCTGTGGATCGGTTGCGCTTGCTTAAGTTTACCGAAGCGATGCCGGGTATTTGTCGCTGCGTAGGCAAATCTGAGGGGGAATTTCTGGCGGTGGAGTTTCCCACAGAACCCCAGGCGCTGCTGTTGGATTTTCTGCAAGCGACGCTGGATGCAAGGCTGAGGGCGATCGCCTCTCCTCTATCTCCCCCCAAGGGTGAAACATCGGTTCAGCCCTGGCTAGAAGCGCTTGTGGGCAGTGAAAATCAACTTCAACTCAATTCTGAGGTCAAACGTTTAGAAACGGCTCTTAACGCTTGGATTGCCCCGATTGCGCCGCAACTGAAGGGACAGCAGCATTTTCAGGTGGGGTTTAAGTTGCATCCCCCAACGGGAAATCAAGCAGAATGGATGCTGGAATACTGTTTGCAGGCCGCAGACGATCCAGAATTCTTAGTAGATGCGATGACGATTTGGAGCAATCCGGTCGAACGGCTGGTTTATCAAGGTCGCACGGTGGAACAACCCCAGGAAACCTTTTTAAGCGGGTTGGGGTTAGCCTCGCGCCTGTATCCGCCCATTGAACAAAGTTTAGAACAAGCCCGACCGTTATTTTGTCGGCTGCATCCTTTGCAAGCCTATGAGTTTATCAAGACGGAGACTTGGCGGTTTGAGGATAGCGGTTTAGGCGTTATCTTACCGCCCTCGTTGGCGAATCGGGAAGGGTTTGCGAACCGTTTGGGGTTGAGTATTCGCGCTGAAACGCCGAAACTCAAGAAAACCGAACGCATTGGTTTGCAAAGTCTGCTGAATTTTAAGTGGGAATTAACCATTGGCGGACAGCGCCTGAGTAAGGCACAATTCGATCGGTTGGCTAAACTCAATTCGCCGTTGGTGGAGATTAATGGCGAGTGGGTGGAATTGCGTCCCCAGGATGTGAAGGCGGCGCAGGAGTTTTTCGCTAGTCGCAAGGATCAACCCAATCTGAGTTTAGAGGATGCCCTGCGGATTGGGATGGGCGACCATCAGATCATTCAAAAGTTACCCGTGGTGGAGTTTGAAGCATCGGGGGCTTTGCAAGCATTATTGGCGAATTTGACCGATAATCGATCGATAGAGGCGATCGCGACTCCTGAATCTTTCCAAGGAACGTTACGCCCCTATCAAGCTTTGGGTGCAGGTTGGCTAGCTTTCCTAGAACGTTGGGGGTTAGGCGCTTGTTTAGCCGATGATATGGGGATGGGGAAGACGCCGCAGTTATTGGCGTTTTTGTGCCATTTACAGGAAGAAGGCGGTTTAGAGAAGCCAACGCTGGTTGTCTGTCCGACTTCGGTGGTGGGAAACTGGGAACGCGAGGTGAAGAAGTTTGCACCTCACCTGAAAACGTTAATTCATCACGGCGATAACCGCGCCAAAGGGAAGGCGTTTGCGAAGGCGGCGAACCTTTGCAATCTGACAATTACCAGTTATGCCTTAGTCTACCGGGATGCGAAGGAGTTGGAAAGCGTGGAATGGCAAGGGGTTGTCTTAGATGAGGCGCAGAATATTAAGAACCCGGAAGCCAAGCAGTCTAAAGCGGTGAAGAGTTTGGAAGCCACCTTTAAAATAGCGCTGACGGGAACTCCGGTAGAGAACCGCTTGCAGGAATTATGGTCGATTATGGATTTCTTGAATCCAGGATATCTGGGAAATCGCCAATTTTTCCAGCGACGGTTTGCGATCCCGATTGAGAAATACGGCGATACCGATTCGTTGCAGAGTTTGCGATCGCTAGTACAACCGTTTATCTTACGTCGGCTAAAGAGCGATCGCAGTATCATCCAAGACTTACCAGAAAAACAGGAAAATACCGTCTTCTGTGGGTTATCTGCCGAACAAGCCGAACTCTATCAACAAACCGTGGAAGCTTCCCTTACTGAAATTGAAGAGGCTCAAGGCATCCAGCGCCACGGGCAAATTCTAGCATTGCTCACCAAGCTCAAACAAATTTGCAACCATCCCGCCCATTTCCTCAAGCAAGCTAAAATTAAACATCCCCAACAATCGGGTAAACTCCTGCGTTTGGCGGAAATGTTAGAAGAAGCCTTAGCCGAAAATGACCGCGCTTTAATCTTCACTCAATTTGCCGAATGGGGCAAGCTTTTAAAGCCGCATTTAGAACAGCACTTTAACCGCGAAGTCTTTTTCTTATACGGCGGAACCCGTAAGGCGCAACGAGAAGAAATGATCGACCGTTTTCAACACGATCCGCAAGCGCCGAAAATCTTTATTCTCTCGTTAAAAGCGGGAGGAGTAGGTTTAAACTTAACCCGCGCTAATCATGTTTTCCATTACGATCGCTGGTGGAATCCGGCTGTAGAAAATCAAGCAACGGATCGCGTTTTTCGGATTGGACAAACGCGCAATGTTCAAGTTCATAAGTTTGTTTCTACGGGAACCTTAGAAGAGAAGATTCACGACTTAATTGAAAATAAGAAATTTCTTGCCGAACAAGTGGTTGGAACGGGTGAAGATTGGCTGACTAAATTAGATACCGATCAACTCAGAACCTTACTTGTTCTGGATCGCAACGCCATCATTGATGAAGATAACGATGTCAATTCCTAAGCAATAACCTATGACTCACGCCTCCGAACAACTAATCAACCGCGAATGGTGGGTAGAACGCTGGTTAGAACTACTCGATAAATATCGGTTCAAAAAACGCTTAGAAAGGGCGAGAAATTATGCCCGCCAAGGGAATGTTTTAAGTATTGAATTTAAGGAAGGAAAAGTCTTGGCGAAGGTTCAAGGAACCGAACCGGAACCCTACGAACTTTCTATTTGGTTAGATACCTTTACCGATGAAGATTGGCAATATGTGATTGAAACCATGTCGCAGCGGGCAATTTTTGCAGCAAAACTGCTAGCCGGAGAAATGCCCGGTAATATTGAAGAAGTCTTTACCGCCAGCGGTTTAAGTTTATTTCCCTTTAAGCTAGATGAAGTCCATTCGCGCTGTAGTTGTCCCGATAAAGCGAATCCTTGCAAGCATATTGGGGCAGTATATTATTTATTAGCCGATCGCTTTGGTGACGATCCGTTTGTGTTATTTCAGTTACGGGGACGCACTAAAGACCAGATTACCAGTGCTTTGCGCCAATTGCGCGGGATGGCAGAAGACAATACTGAGGGTGAAACTCAACCCACGCCAGCCTCTCCGGTTTCCTCACCGCTTGATTTAAATCGGTTTTGGCAATACGAGGCGCAGTTAGACTCATCTCTCGTCGTCATTGCGCCTCCCCCCAGTAGCGAGACCATTTTAGATGTTTTAGGCCCGATTTCGCTGCCTAGCGATGCGGGAACCCCCGCAAATCCAACGCCTGTGATGGAATACCTGCAATCTATCTATCAGCAGGCGAGTCAAAGTGCAATTTTGGCAGCGCTAAACCGCGATGCTAGTTGACTGACATTTACCCTCTTTCGTGTAGGTTGGGTTGAGGCACGAAACCCAACAGCAGCCAGGGTTTGATTGGGTTCGGCAAGGATCGACTCAATCTACACTAACATGGGACTTTCAGCAGTTTAGTCAATCAGACCGCGATCTGTCCCTAATAGGGATTAGGAGTAATTTCCACCTGAAACGTATTCGATGTTGCACAGCGTCGAGAGTTTCAATAGACTTCCTGCATGAATAACAAAATGATGTGACAGTTCACGATGGCAACGAGGTAAAGTCAGGTAGACTTTGACTAAAACGAAGCCCAAAGCAGCTATGCGATATCACCAGTTAGAGCATCTATCT
>NZ_MJGC01000115.1 GCF_001746915.1 Desertifilum tharense IPPAS B-1220 | reverse complement strand
TCATCATAATTCTGGAGTTGAAAAGCAAAATATTGAAGCTCTATAAGGGGCGATAAATCTTCTATGCTTTGAGGTTTATTACTATTTTTTAGGGTACTATAGAATCGATAAGCGTTTTCCAAAATACGTGATATTTTTGTTTCATGTTCTCTTTGCATAAATTCCAAAATCAAACGATGCAAGTCATAAAAGTAATCGCATTGCTTCTTGTCATAGCGACGTTGTAATAAAGAACTATTTACCAATCGTTTAATAATTTCTTCAGTCTCTCTAATCTCACTTTTAGTAAATTCTACAGGTCTACCTAATTGTATTGCTTCCTCAAAACGTTCATCTTTGCTCTCCGGTTCATACAACCGCAGAAACGTTAACCCTTGAACATCAATCCCCACCCGCAACACGCACATCCACTTTAGCAACTCCCGCGCCGCCTCGCTTTGGCGTTCCAGTTGCGCCCGAATGATTGGTTCAGCTTCTTCTGTCACCAATTCAGGATGCTTGCGGAGATAGCCCGGACTTTCTGCCCCAATTGCAGCTAGTTGGGTCAAAATAAACGCATTGCCTTTCACCCGTTCTGCAATCCACTTAAGATCCGCTTCACAGTCTCGCAAACCATATTGGCGCAAAATTTTTACCCCATCTGCATCCGAAACCCCACCTACAGTGCAAACTTCCACTAATTTAGGATTCGGTTTAGGATTGCGACTCCGACGATCTGTTAAATCGTTTGGAAACTCGCGACTGGTTATAATAATTGTCGAACAATGGCGGCTGTAGACGCAACTATGCAACAACTCGCCCCATTCAGAAGAAA
This sequence comes from Desertifilum tharense IPPAS B-1220, assembly GCF_001746915.1. Classification (NCBI taxonomy): domain Bacteria; kingdom Bacillati; phylum Cyanobacteriota; class Cyanophyceae; order Desertifilales; family Desertifilaceae; genus Desertifilum; species Desertifilum tharense. The sequence goes on along the minus strand of NZ_MJGC01000115.1, from coordinate 11,689 downwards.
CAGCTTTCCCCGCTTCCGGGTGGCTAGCCGGATAGAGAATATCTTCCAAGTTATCCAACACTAGCAAACAACGGTTCTCTGTCAACCCCGCCAAAATTTGAGCAATCTTCGCCTCAGCCGTTTTCAAGAGTTCTGCTGTTTCAACCCCCAACGCCTCTAGCAAAAACGCCGCCACATCATCAAAGCTACTCCCCTGACTCACCTTGAAATACAACGCCGAGTCATAAACGCAGCCCTCCGCTAAACCGGGGGGTTGCAACTTAACGCCCAAGGCTTCCAGCAGTTTAACCGCTAAACTCGTTTTCCCAATTCCCCCCTGTCCAATTAGCGCCACCACCTTCGGGGAAGTTTCGGGGGCGAGTATTTTCGCCTTTAACGCTTCTACCAACTCCTCGCGCCCCACCCACACCGGAACCTCTGGAAGGCGTTCCAATACAACGGTTTTCGTTGATTGATTGAGAGTCTCAAAGATAGCAGGATTGCTGGTAGGCGAGTTTTCCGGTTGTCGCTTGCACCATAATTCCCGAAACTGGCGGAGATTTTCGTCTTTATCCCGACTCCACAGTTGCAGGCTAAAAATCCATCGAGAGGAACCCTGCTTTTTCACCCGTCGATCCTGCAAAATTCCCAGGAATTTACCGAGATAATGGGTTAAGCATTCCCCTATTTGCTTGCGTTGGTTTGTTTTAACTGTTTTAGATACTGGCTGCTTTCCATAAACCAACACCCGCAACGTTTCTAAAGTAGTTTCAACCCCTAAAAGCGCCGTGGCTTGTTCATCCCACCGGGCATCAAGCTTAACATCTGTCCCATCAACACTATCCAGCAATACTTCTAACAATTGCTGAACTTTCACTTGGGAATCTAGGCCATAACTATATTCACTCGGCATAATCGTTTCTCAGATGATCCGCCGGGGGTTCAAACCCCCGTCTCATAGCCAAAGTCGTCTGAAGACGACTGGGGAGGAATTTCAGTCCATTTTAATGGACTTCAGCTATTAGCCTGGAGTTTAAACTCCAGGCGGGCTATCGGATTTACCCATCAACCCGATTTGCGTTACCGCCACTCGCAGACAGAACCCGAAATATTCCGACGGCGCTTTAAACTCCAGGCGGGCTATCGGATATACCCATCAACCCGGTTGACGTTACCGCCACTCGCAGACAGAAGCGAAAAAGTTTCGGGAAAGTTTCGGATTCCCGATACCGAAACCCCTCCCCGAAAGTACCCGAATGCAGATAGGATAACGCTTTTGAGCATTGCTTGCCTTCGGGAATCCCCGAAATTTTACAACTGCATCATTGAGTTGGAAGAACCAAGATGCAGATTTCTAAAAAAGCCGTTTTAATTCTAGCGGAAGCAACGCTAACCAGTGCTGTCGGGTTGATTCACGGATGGGCAGGAGTCGTGCTAACCTTTGGAATTGCGATCGCACATATCCGTTTTGACTCTTCTGTGTCTACCCAACCCTACTCTGTTGAACAGCCTTTGTCCCAAAAAAGCCCCTAAAACGCCAAACGCCGATTTTGAGGATCGGCGTCTAGTGATTATGGCAAAATCCGATTAAGGGGCAACTTCCGCCATCTCCGCCTGGGGATGAATCCGGCTATCGCTGTGCAGAGTAGCATACAAGCGATTCAGGGCGCTGAGATAGGCGTGGGCGGAAGCGACGATAATATCGGTATTCGCCGCATGACCGGAAAAGACCCGATCCTCATATTTTAGGCGAATCGTCACTTCGCCAATCGCATCAATTCCCGCCGTCACCGACTGTACGGAAAACTCAATTAACTGGTTAGGGACATTCACGACGCGGTTAATCGCTTTATACACCGCATCTACTGGCCCCGTGCCAATCGCAGCATCGGTGAGTTCTTCTCCAGTAGGCGTGCGGACGGTAACAGTGGCGGTTGGGCTAGAGCGATCGCCGCAGGATACCTGTACTAATTCTAACCGAAACAGTTCGGGGGCTTGTTGAATTTCGTCGTTGGCGATCGCCTCTAAGTCCCAGTCGGTTATCTCTTTCTTCTTATCCGCCAAATCCTTAAACTTGACAAACGCCTTGTTTAACTCATCCTCACTCAACTCAAACCCCAACTCCCGCAGGCGAGTCCGAAAGGCATTGCGGCCGGAATGTTTACCCAAGACAATCTGATTATCGGTTAACCCAATTGATTGCGCGTCCATAATCTCATAGGTCAACTTATTCTTGAGAACCCCATCTTGGTGAATTCCCGACTCATGGGCGAACGCATTCGCCCCAACAATTGCCTTATTCGGCTGTACCAGCATCCCAGTTAAGCTGGATACCAGGCGAGAAGTCTTGTAAATTTGGCGCGTATCAATCTGGGTTAAAGGTTCCTCCGACTCCTCCGGACGACCAAAGAAGGGATTATAGTATTGACGGCGGACGTGCAACGCCATCACCAATTCTTCTAAGGCTGCATTTCCCGCCCGTTCGCCAATGCCGTTAATCGTGCATTCTAGCTGTCTTGCGCCATTCTTCACGGCTTCTAGGAAGTTAGCCACCGCCAGCCCTAGGTCATTATGCCCGTGAACCGAGATAATGGCTTGGTCAATATTAGGGACATTTTCCTTAATCCCCTTAATCAACGCGCCAAACTCGCTAGGCGTAGTATAGCCGACCGTATCGGGAATATTAACCGTAGTGGCCCCGGCGGCGATCGCTCTTTCAATCACCTGATATAAAAATTCTGGATCGGAACGGCCCGCATCTTCCGGGGAAAATTCCACATCTTCCACAAACGACTTCGCAAACGCCACCATTTCCGGGGCAATTTCCAACACCTCGGCGCGGCTTTTCTTCAGCTTATACTTGAGGTGAATATCGGATGTGGCAATAAAGGTATGAATCCGAGGCCGAAAAGCAGGTTTCAAGGCTTCCGCCGCCGTTTGAATATCATGGCGCGTCGCCCTCGCTAAACCGCAAATGGTCGGCCCCTCTTCGGTTCCCACATTTTGGGCAATTTTTTGAACGGCTTCAAAGTCGCCACTACTCGCAAAGGGAAACCCGGCTTCAATCACATCTACCCGCAGTCGCGCCAGTTGGCGGGCGATGGTCAGTTTTTCATCCACATTCAGGGTCGCCCCAGGGGACTGTTCCCCATCGCGAAGTGTGGTATCGAAAATAATAATACGGTCTGGTGAGCCTTGGTTGTTCATAGGTGCGCGACGGGTCAACATCAAAGAGAATTGACAATTAATATTTTAAGCGGGGAAACCGGGTTTTCGCCTAATGGGAGGGTGGCGATAGGAATTTTTCTAGGTAGGTCTGAGACTGCGAATCAAGGAGTGAAGGGAAAGGGGCTAATAATCCGACTTTTCAATATAAGGTCGCAGGTCGTTGAGGTCAATATAGCGATCGGTGGCATTTCGCAGTTCTCTCGCAATCATGCCTTCTGTGGAAACAACGGTTATATGGGTATTTTTAGACCTTAGCAGTTCAATGGCTCGTTCAAAGTCGCCATCCCCGCTAAATAATACGACTCGGTCGTATTGTTCGACCGTATTAAACATATCAATAACGATTTCTATATCAAGGTTGGCTTTTTGGGAATAGCGACCGGAGTTGTCGTCGTAATATTCTTTGAGGATTTTAGTGCGTACGGTATAACCGAGACTAATTAATGCATCTCGAAATCCGCGTTGGTCTTGAGCATCTTTAATTCCGGTATACCAAAAGGCATTAACCAGTTCAATGGATGGCTCTGAGGTGAAATATTCTAACACGCGTCGCGGATCGAAAAACCAGCCGTTTTTTTGTTGGGCGTAGAACATATTATTTCCATCTACAAATATGGAAATACGGTTCATGAGGCATCCCGACATATTTTTTATACCTAAGATTTGCATGATGACAACTCAAACTTACTCAAAATTAAAAAGTTAAATTAGCCCCGAACTTGAAATCCACGGCTAACTTTAGTTTTGGTTTGGCGGAACTATAAAATCTGTTGCTAAAATCCGATTGAAATTGCGGCACGATCCGAAAAGGGACTCGCGATTTGCGAATTGCACTGGTTTCAATCGTTTTTTTTTCATAAGCAAGGGTGCGTCCCTAGGGATGCCAAGTTACAAGCGAACTGGCAACCACAGGACGAAAAAAATAGAATTTTGGCAGATTCCTACGTTTAGGATTTTTGCTATAGAGATGTCAACAGTTTTAATAGTTCCAAGCCTATAAAGAGTCCGATTACTTGCTATTACCAAATGACTGGATGAATAGCAAAGTGCGTTACTCCGTAGTCTTAAACTCATTATTGCAGAAAATGCCCCTTTATGACTAGGCGTTTCGGGAGTCTTATCAAATTGTGGGGAACTGAGGAGGGACTCATCCCCTCAAAAAGACGCTTGGCGGATTGACATCAGGAGTTCGATCCCCTACGCTTTGGGTTTGGCAACAATCGGCATCTCAAGACATTTCAATCGTTTGAGGGTCAACCTTGCCTGGGGTCAACAGCGATGAACTTTTGGCAAACTTAACCCAAGCGCGATCGCCCCGTTTTTTAGACTGAGAAAAGACCTTAAAGTTGGCAAAAAGCAGGCTTTGAGCCAATGAATAGAAACAAACAAATGGTTAATACTGAGTTTTTTTTATACTCAAGCCGAGAGAAGGCTTCTAAAAAATGGACAAGACACCTCCAGCAAATTTGTTCAACTGATGACAATAGAGCCGAAAATTTATCCTTTAACTTTAGGAACCGACCGCCGAAGAGGGCGTCTTAGGCAATGACCTCAGACGCGACTCCGCCCAGGCGAGTTCCGAACGGTGGGTTGTTTCACTAGAGGAACCTCAATTTCCCCACAAGGGGTGATGAACGTTCAACCTAAAACTCATTATAAAAAAAGTATAAATACTTGATTCAGATTCAGTGAAGTCCAAATCGAGGGTTGCTAACGTTGATATGTCTAAACCCAACTCTGAGCGCATCGCCAGCCTAGCACTCACCGCGTTAGACGCTCAATCAACCGAGACGCCTGGAATTTGGCAGCGAGCAATGCGGGGGCGCAAAACCCACCTAGGCATTCTAGCGTGTGCCTTAGCCAGCGCGATCGCCACCGCCACTGACTCCGGCATCGCCGCCCGTTGGGAACGGCGAGTTCAAACCCTCTTCTTTGAACTGCGGGGTCCCGTCGCCGCCCCAACCAACATCGTCATCCTCGCCATTGACGAACAATCCCTAGCCCAAGGGCAAGCCTACCGCAGCAACCCCGAACAATACGCCGAACTCGAACCCCTGCAAACCTGGCCCTGGCCGCGTGCCACCTATGCCCAAGCCATCGATCGCCTCATGGAAGCCGGGGCAAAAGCCGTCGTCCTCAACCTGCTATTCGACGCCCCTAGCAGCTACGGTAGCGACGACGACGCCCAACTCAAAGAAACCTTTCGACAATATGGCGATCGCATTGCCCTCGCCGCCAGTTACGAAAACGCCCGCATCCGGCAGGGAAACCTGATCCAACTGATTCAACCCCACGCCCCCTACCGCGCCTACGCCCCCATTAGCGGCACCATTAACTTCTTACTCGAAGGCGATCGCCGCGTCCACCAACTCGGCCGTGCCTTTCCCCGACACCTCGCCAAAGCCTACCCCGATCAAGCCGAACTCTACCAGCAATGGGCCATTACCACCCCCTCCCTCGCCGAAGCCGCCCTGCAAGCTGCCCAAGTGAGTTATCCCAAACCGCGCGGCAGTCATTTATTCTTCTACGGGCCGGGGGGCAGCTTTGAACATATCCCGTTTTGGCATATCCTCAACGCCGACAACTGGAACACCTACCTGCAAGCGGGTCAATACTTCCGCGACAAAATTGTCTTGATCGGCCCGACGGCTTCCTTGCTGCAAAACTTTCAAAACGCCCCCTTCTCCGGTACCGCCTTCTACCCCGAACAACTATCGGGGGTAGAACTGCACGCCAATGCGATCGCCACCTTAATGCAAAACCGCACCCTCAAACAGGCGGTTCCCCAAACGACCGGAGGCGGCTTGCTCGTGTTTATCCTGCTAGCCAGCATTGGCTGGGGGTTAAGCCGTCCCCAAGGTCTGGTGAGTTGCTTGAGTTGGACGTTGGGAATTATCGTGGCTTGGACGATAACCAGCTATCTGTTATTTGTGGCAGCCCTTACCATCGTCCCCACGGCAACTCCCGCGATCGCGATCGCCCTGTGCGGCACGCTTTATGGCGTTGAACGATGGCGCAGGAACGCAACCGCCCCCGCCGAAGCATCCCCCGCCCCGTCAGAATTGCCCCCGGACACCGCCTCAAAGCCGGTCGATGCGCCCAGAGATCTCTGCGGAAATCGCGTTCCGCCCCCCATTGGCAAACTAATTCAAGACCGCTACTGCATTTTAGAAGTCTTAGGAACTGGAGGATTTGGCGAAACTTACATCGCCGAGGATCGAGGACGACCGGGCAAACCGGAATGCGTGGTCAAACAGCTTAAAATCGCCTCCGATGACCCGAACGTCATGCAAGTGGCGCGTCGCTTATTTCATCGGGAAGCCCAAACCTTAGAACAACTCGGTCATCACGATCAAATTCCTCAACTCTATGCCTATTTAGAAGAGGATCGAGAATTTTATCTGGTGCAAGAACTGATTCAAGGAACTCCCCTCAGCAGCGAACTCACCATCGGACAACCCCTATCGGAAATGCGGGTTTTGCGAATTCTCCAGGATCTCCTAAGCGTGCTGGAATTCGTGCATCAGCAAGGGGTGATTCACCGGGATATTAAACCGAGCAATATCATCCGCCGCCAGAGCGATCGCAGACTGGTGTTAATTGACTTTGGGGCCGTCAAGCTGATTAACTCTCAATCCACGGGCAATCTCGCGCAGAACAGTATCACCATTGGCATTGGCACTCGCGGCTATGCCCCTAGGGAGCAATGTTTGGGCAAGCCTTTAATCAACAGCGATCTCTATGCCGTCGGCGCGATCGCCATTCAAGCCCTAACTGGGTTGCCCGTCAATTCCTTACAGGATGACCCCAAAACGGGGGAATTGATCTGGCAGCATCAATCTAAGACCAGCAACGAATTAGCCGTCATCATTAATCAGATGGTGCGCGTCGATTGTCGCCAGCGCTACCAAACAGCCCACGAAGTTTTACAAGACTTGCAACCCCTGCTGGACGCTTTACCCACCGATGCGATCGCCGCCGAGTTACCTACGCGAGCATTCGATGACTCAGACTCCTCGAACCCGACCCGACCTTGGACGCTGAGTGCCGTTTCTCCAGACCCTTTGGTCACTACCCCAGAAGTGCCGTGCCACCCCAACAACGAGTAGTTCACGCTTTCAATTGCGCGATCGCCTCTACGAGTTCTTCGGGGTTGGCGGGTTTGGCTAAATGGATTTGAAAGCCTGCGCTGATGGCTTGTTGGCGGTTCGCTTCGCCTGCATAGGCCGTCAGCGCGATCGCCGGAATCCGATTTCCCTGCTCGCGGATCTGTCGAATTAGTCGATAACCATCCACCTGGGGCATACTAATATCGCTGACCAGCACGTCAAAATTGTCGAATTTCAACGCTTGCAAAGCGCCTTCGGCCGAGTCTGCAACCCCAACGCTTGCCCCATACTCTTCGAGTAAAAACCTGAGAAACTGGCGCATATCCGCCTCGTCATCCACCACCAAAATCTTCATTCCCCGTAAATGAATGTGGGGAAGCAGGGTTTTAGCGCGACTGCGAGGGCGCGATCGCTTCTCTGAAAGCGGTAAGCGGACAGTAAAGGTGGCCCCTAAACCCAACCCGGAACTCTCGACGGTAATGGTTCCGCCGTGCAATTCCACTAAATGATGCACGATCGCTAGCCCCAAACCCAATCCCCCCGAAGCGCGGGTCAGGGTTCCATCTTCCTGGCGGAAATACTCAAAAACATGGGGTAAAAACTCTGGAGAAATGCCTTGGCCCGTATCGCTGACGGTAACTTGGGCGTCACGTTCTACTTGCTCCAACCGGATATTCACCTGTCCGCCTGGTGGGGTAAACTTGACGGCATTGGCTAACAGATTCCACATCACCTGTTGCAGGCGGTTAGCATCGCCCATCACGCAGCCAACATGGGGCTGAAAGTGCGTTTGCAGGTTAATTGACTTGGCTTCGCAGGCTAAACGCACCGTATCGATGGCGACTCCAATAATGGTCGCTAAATCCACCGAATGCGCTTCTAGGTTCAATTTTCCCCGCAGAATCCGCGAAACATCTAGCAAATCTTCGATTAATTTCGTTTGTAATTTGGCATTGCGTTCGATGGTTTCTAAGGCCCGTTTGGTGGTTTCTGGGTCTAATGGGCGCGTTTGCAAAATTTGCGCCCAACCGATAATCGGGTTGAGGGGCGTTCGCAATTCGTGAGATAAGACGGCGAGAAACTCGTCTTTAATTCGGTTGGCAGCTTCGGCGGCTTCGCGGGCGGCTTCGCTGGTGACTCTGGCGGCTTGTTCGCGGCTGAGGAGTTCTGCGAGTTCGGTTTCCACTTGTTTGCGATCGCTAATATCAACGCACAGCAAGGAAAGACCATCCGGAAAGGGATACACGCGCAGTTCAAACCACCGATTTTGCAACGGGCAATAACGTTCAAAATACCGCACCTTTTGCTCGGTCATGGCTTGCCGAAGTTGGCTAGCACAAGCTATTTCGTTAAAGCTAGGGGTGACTTGCCAAATGGGTTGACCGAGTAATTCAGCCTCGGTTTTGCCAAACAGTTGAGTGGCTGGCGGATTGACATAGGTATAGCACCATTGACGATCCAGCATCATGAACGCATCATTGAGACTGGCCAGCACCCGTTCTAAGCGATTTCTGGATTCTTGGGCTTCAGCTTGCAAGGTTTTGAGGCGGCGTTCGCTCATCAAGCGCGAGGTGGTTTCCTGTACGGCAATAAAGATGCCATCCACTTGACCCGCCTCCCCGTAGATGGGGGCATAAGAAAAGGTAAAGTAGCATTCTTCTAAATACCCTTGACGGTTGAGCCACAGGAGTTGATCTTCTGACCAAGTAGCTTCTCCGGTGGTTCTAACGTTATCTAATAGCGGGCCGGCAAAGTCCCATACTTCTGACCAACATTCGCGCCCTCGCTGTCCTAGCGCCTGGGGGTGTTTGTTCCCAGCAATTGGAATATAAGCATCGTTATAAAAGTGAATGTATTCGGGCCCCCAGAGGATTTGCATGGGAAATTGCGAAGACAGCAAAATGCTCAGGGCGATCCGCAAATTCTGCGGCCAGGTGGCGATCGCGCCGAGGGGGGTTGCCGACCAGTTGCGAGTGCGGATGCGATCGCTCATCTCGCCAGAGCAAGAAAACAAAGGGTCGGAAACCACAACTTGTGCGTCAAAACTCATAAATTTTGCTCCCGTTCGCTTTGGGTCTCCACAGAAAAAAGGCGATCGCCCCTGTAATTCTCAAGGGGTGGGCGTTTACAGAAGACTGTCAAATTTGGAGCCACACAAGCGAGTTGACAGATGGATTCCCCTTAGTTCCTCGCTGAAGACGGGAATTAGACTGGAAATTGCTTGAAAATCAACTTTATCCACAAAACTGAGAACAGCAACTCACGGCTCCCAGATTCACCCAAGCGGCGCTAGACTCACAAATTCCAAGGCGGGCAAGCTGATAATTCTATCTTGAGAAAGATAGACAGAGGTCTGTGAAAATGTTAGCGCATTCACTCTCAGTTGGATAGCGTTTACACACACTTTACAAAGCGCTGGCAGAAATCAGCAGAAATGACTATTTTTTTTAGGGTTCAAAAGGATAATAAAATATGAAGTTGGCAAAGTTGGGATCGGTAGAGATTGTCTATGGCTCACGCTCACGTCATCGGACTGGGAAAATCAGGTCTTGCAGCAGCACGCCTCCTGCAACGGGAAGGATGGCAAGTTAGCGCGAGCGATCGCAATACCTCTGCCCCCTTGCAACAACAACAGCAGCAACTTCAATCTGAAGGCATTCCCGTTTATCTGGGATCGGACTTCAACTTAGAAGCTAGCGGCGAGTTGCCCCAGTGCATTGTCGTCAGTCCGGGAGTTCCTTGGGATGTGCCTGTCTTGGTACAAGCCAGAACGTTGGGAATTGAAGTTTTGGGTGAAGTTGAACTGGCTTGGCGTCATTTAAAACAGATTCCCTGGGTTGGCATTACGGGAACCAACGGCAAAACCACCACAACTGCCCTAGTCGCTGCGATTTTTCAAACCGCCCAACTGAATGCGCCAGCCTGCGGCAACATTGGTCGTGCCATTGGAGAACTCGCTCTGGCTGCAACCGACTCCTCTAAAAAACCTCTGGATTGGGTCATCGCAGAAATTAGCAGCTATCAGATTGAATCTTCCCTCACCCTAGCACCTGAAATTGGAGTCTGGACAACTTTTACCCCCGATCACCTCAACCGTCACAAAACGCTCTCAAATTACTACAACATTAAGGCAAGCTTGCTGAAGAGATCGCGCTGGCAAGTGTTTAACGGCGACGATCCCTATCTGTGCCAAATGGGGTTAACCCAGTGGCAAGAGGCAATTTGGACGAGTACGGCTGGCAAAGACAAGCTATTAGGCGATCGCGATCGCGGCGTCTACCTAGAAGAGGGATGGGTCATTGCTCAAGGCGAACCGATTGTTCGGGCGGATGCGTTAAAAATGGTAGGGGCGCACAATCAGCAAAATTTGTTAATGGCTGTGGCGGTTGCGCGACTCGCCGGAATTAACAAGAGCGCGATCGCTCAAGCCATTGCAGAATTTCCAGGGGTTCCCCACCGTCTAGAAACCATCCGCACCCTCGATGGGATTGTTCTGATTAACGATAGCAAAGCCACAAACTACGATGCGGCCCAGGTTGGGTTAGCCGCCGTTAGCGAACCCGTGATTTTAATTGCGGGAGGAGAAGCCAAAGAAGGCGACGATACCGCGTGGTTAGAGACCATTAAAGCTAAAGCCGCCGCCGTCTTACTCATTGGCGAGGCTTCTGAACTGTTCGCCAAGCGCCTCGCTGAGGTAGGTTATACCGCCTTTGAGCAGGTAGAAACCCTGGAAAACGCAGTCCCCCAAGGATTGGCTTTAGCCAAGCAATATCAAGCAAAAGGGGTCTTGCTCTCACCAGCTTGTGCCAGTTTTGACCAATTCCAAAACTTTGAACAAAGAGGCGATCGCTTCCGCGAGTTGTGTCTGAGCCTCTAATATGAGTGCTGAGTGTAAAGTGCTGAGTGCTGAGTGGGGAAGAGGGGAGTTGGAGGAAAGGAGTGCAAAGTTCCGAGTTCCGAGTTCCGAGTGGGAAGAAGAGGATGGGGGAAAGGAGTGCAAAGTTCCGAGTTCCGAGTTCCGAGTGGGAAGAAGAGGATGGGGGGGTGGGGGGATGGGAGGATGGGGGGAAGGAAGGTGAATTGGCTATATCTACTCGCAATACTGCCACTCGGCGTGCAAGCTATGGAACAAGGGAGTTGGGAGTTAGGAGTTGGGGGTTGGGGAAGAAGAGGATGGGAGGGTTGGGGGATGGGAGGTGAATTGGCTATTGTTCTCGATATCTACTCGCAATACTGCCACTCAGCGTGCAAGCTATGGAACAAGCGAACTCCTTTCCCTACTCAGCACGCGGTTGCACGGAAGCTAGCCAGAGAACACGGCTAAACGGAATTTAGCACAACAGCACTTTCAACTCAGCACTCTTTTCCCCCCA
>NZ_MJGC01000114.1 GCF_001746915.1 Desertifilum tharense IPPAS B-1220 | reverse complement strand
TCGGAACTCGGAATACCGCTACGCGGAAGCAAGCTACGGAACTCTGCACTCTTTCCCCCCACCTCCCCACCTCCCCATCCCCCCATCCTCTTCCCCACTCGGAACACCGCTGCGCGGAAGCAAGCTACGGAACTCGGAACTTTGCACTCTTTCCCCCCAACTCCTAACTCCCAATTCCCATAAAATTGGGGATAGATTTTCATTCAGTAGTTGTCAAGCCGATGCTTCCCTTTATCCGATCTGCGATTCGCCAACTCAATGCTTACAAACCTCACCCTGGGGGAACGGCGGGTTCTCCGGTAAGTGCCCCTATCCTCCTGGATCGGATTGATTCTAACGAGAGTCCTTACGATTTACCGGAAGAACTCAAGCAAAAGTTGGTGAGTCTATGTCACAAACACATTGAGGCGAACCGCTATCCGGATGGAAGTCATCTTGCCCTAAAAGAGGCGATCGCTCAATACGTTAACGAGTCCGCCGGGTTAACGGAACGCGGTGTTACCCCAGAACAAATTACCCTCGGAAACGGTTCGGATGAATTAATTCGTTCGGTACTCGTGGCAACTTGTCTGCAAGGAGAAGGTTCCATTCTGGTAGCCGATCCGACTTTCTCGATGTATGCCATTATTGCTGAAACGTTGGGCGTTCCTGTGGTTAAAGTGGGGCGTTCTCCCGATAGCTTTGAGATGGACCTCGAAGCCGCCACTGCTGCGATTCAAACCCCCACCCATCCGCCGATCCGAGTAGTGTTTGTCGTGCATCCCAACTCCCCGACAGGAAACGCCTTAACCGCCGCCGAGGTTGAATGGTTGCGCCAACTCCCGGAGGAGATTTTAGTCGTTATTGATGAGGCGTATTTTGAATTTAGCCAACAAACCCTCGTTCCTGAATTGCTGCAACGGTCGAATTGGCTAATTTTGCGGACATTCTCTAAGGCTTTTCGGTTAGCCGCCTATCGGGTGGGTTATGCGGTGGGAGATGAAAACGCGATCGCGGCTTTAGAAAAAGTCCGCTTACCCTACAATTTACCTAGCGTCACTCAAGTTGCGGCCCAATTGGCGATCGCCCATCGCCATCAGCTACTCGCCACCATTCCCCAAACCCTCAGCGAACGGGAACATCTCTATGAGGCGTTAAGCCAGTACCCCGCGTTCCAAGTCAGCAAAAGCGCGGCCAATTTTATCTTTATCCGCTTCAATTTACCCCCAGACCGGGCTAACCAAGCAGCAGAGGTGCTTTGCCAGCAACTGCGCGCCAAAGGCACTGTCATTCGCCACACCTGCGGCGGCTTGCGGATTACCATTGGAACGCCAGAGGAAAACCAACGCACCCAGGAACGCCTCGCCGGACTGCTTAAGGACTCAGACGAGTTTCTAGCTTCTCTGGCGTGTGGCGCACCGCATTAATCGTTTGCGGTAGAACTCCCACTAATAGCGCAAAGGCCTCATCCGGAAGCTGCTTCACCAGATCCACGTCAAAGAAGTTCTCAAACTGATCGAGAATTTTCTGGGCCCGTTGGAGGGGAGTTGGGTTATCGGTGAGTTGCTGGGTGAGGCGCACCCACTGCAAGCGAATGAGGTAAGCGTTTTTACGGTCTTCGTGCGTTTCTGGATAAACCAAGGAGGTATTGCCCACCGGCACAACCTGCACGCAGTCAGAATCAAAAAAACCACCAACCGCCGCACCGGGACCTGCGAATTCGGCGTGGAAGCGCTTGTAAATAATCAGACCATTGCGCCGATTCCGGTTGACCATTAGCAGTTGACCGGAATTAAGCTGGGAGAGGAGATCGGATGCCCTGGGGTGTTCTATCACGGTTTGGCAACGGTTAGGATTTTCAATGTTCATCCTTGCGACGCCTTTATGCAGTTGTGTTGTGCTGGTGGCATAACTTGCGCGATTCGGATAAGGTGAACTTGGCTCAAGGGGGTTTGCTCTTGGGTATTGAGTGTCACTGTCTAGGGACGCTTCTGGCTTGTACGTACTTTCTTCTACGTATGCAGATGACCCATATGTTTGCAAAATCCTTTCGGGTTGGTCAAGAACTTGGCTATGGTGCTGTGGCAGATAGAGTCCAGTAAAAAAGCCATACGGCTACAATTTTATTTTATGGTATCCCTTCGGTGGGATAGTGACATTTTTGCCAAGTTTGAAGCTACCATCAAGAGTTCGGTTTTGTCTGTAAAGTCTTGGTAAAGTTATTGACCCTTCTCTAGCCACAGCCAGAAACGGTTATCAATAATATTGCTGAACGCAATCCTGATGAGCTTCACATCTTTAAGTAAAACCCGATAAATCTACCTTAAGTGTCTGTTCAACACGCTACAACGTCCTCTCTGGGGAGTATTTTGATTCTCTATTGTAGAAGAGAAACTATTTTTTAGAGATGAATAAAACGCGATGACGGTCATTAAATTTTACTCCTGAAAGAGCGATCGTTTTTTAAAAATTTTGGGCATTATATAAACAGGTAAACCAACAATCAAACACGTTTAGCAGCGATCGCCCCAGCCAGTAAGGCGCGCGGGATTTCTCTGAAGGTGCCTGTAGCTTGAGTTACCTAGGGTATCCGGAGAACCCGGAAGATCCACGAGTTCTGCTTGTTATTCTATACAACGGTCTCTCAAACAATCCGCCTACTTTAAGAGAGAATTTTCACCTGCTTTCCTTGCCTACACTGCCTTTAGACAGATTTAACAGGGATAATCAGATTGAAATTTCTTATCTGTGAATTCCCGGAGGTCAAGACGCGAGGTTTCTTCACAGAAACTTTACAAAACCGGGAAGATTAGAGAATTAGTTCAAAGATTTGGACAAGCCTTCTCTAATTCCCTACACAGACTTTCTTTGACGATCTATAGTCAATGACATCATGCATCAGTAGATACACGGTTTTCCGATAGGTAGGTAGAGTTAAGATGACGCATTCTTCACTAGTCTCAACAGAGCTTTCACCAACCCTCGTTACAGAATCTCCAGAGATTCATCCCTCTGTTTACTCGTTATTCAAAAGGGCGATTGATATTGTTGGCAGTTTAGTGGGTTTGCTGATTCTAGCAATTGTTTTCCTCCCGATTGCGATCGCGATCGCTCTCGAAAGCTCAGGCCCCATCTTCTATTCCCAGAAGCGTTACGGTCTGCATGGCAGCACCTTCAACATCTATAAGTTCCGTTCAATGGTGCAAAACGCCGACGCACTCAAAACCCAAGTCAAAAACGAAGCAAACGGGTTAATCTTCAAAAACGAATCCGATCCACGAATCACCAGAGTCGGTCGTTTTCTCCGCAAAACCAGCTTAGACGAGCTGCCGCAATTCTGGAACGTTCTCAAAGGGGAAATGAGCTTAGTAGGGACTCGTCCCCCCACCCACGATGAAGTCGTTCGCTATAGTCCCCATCACTGGAGACGCTTAGATGTTAAACCCGGTTTAACGGGAGAATGGCAAGTTAACGGTCGGTCTTCTGTTAAAGATTTTGAGGATATCGTCAAACTGGATTTACGCTATCAAACGAAATGGCATCCTTTCTACGATCTAGAGTTAATCTTTAAAACTATTCATGTCGTACTTGCCAAAACAGGAGCTTGCTAGAAAGCAGCAAGGACAGAAGCAAATCATAGACAAAGAGGGGGTTATCCCCTCTTTTTGTATTGAGAGTGGGGGAAAGAGTGCTGAGTGCTTCTCTAAGTGCTGAGTGTAAAGTGCTGAGTGCTGAGTGGGAAGAGAGTGGGGGGGAAGGAGTGCAAAGTTCCGAGTTCCGAGTTCCGAGTGGGGAAGAGGATGGGGGAATGGGGAGGTGGGGGGGAAAGAGTGCAAAGTACCGAGTTCCTTAGCTTGCTTCCGCGCAGCGGTGTTCCGAGTAGGGAAAAGAGTGCTGAGTAGAAAGTGCTGTTGCGCTAGCTTCTGGGAAGCAGTGTGCTGAGTAGGGAGAAAAGAGTGCTGAGTTAATGACAATCAAGTTTTCCTATCCCTTCTTCCCCAAATCCTAACTCCCAACTCCCAACTCCCTTCTTCTTCCCCCCCTCCCCCCATCCCCCCATCCCCCCATCCTCTTCTTCCCCAACCCCCAACTCCTAACTCCCAATTCCCTTCCTTCTAAGAACCGTGTCGATGCTGGTGCCATTGCCAAGCGTGGCTGATGATATCCTTAACATCGGGATATTGGGCTTTCCAACCTAAGAGGCGTTGGGCTTTTTCGCTACTTCCGACGAGGATCGGCGGATCTCCCGGACGGCGATCGCATTCTACCGTTTTAATCTCCCGTCCTGTAACTGCCTTTGTGGTTTCAATCACCTGGCGAACTGAGAAGCCGTTCCCGTTCCCCAAATTAAACACCTCACTCTCGCCACCCTTGAGTAAATAGTTCACCCCTAACACATGGGCCTGGGCCAAATCCGTAACGTGGATATAATCGCGGATGCAAGTTCCATCCTCCGTGGCGTAGTCCGTGCCAAAAATGGAAAGCGACTCCCGCTTACCCAACGCCGCAAATATGGCTAAGGGAATTAAATGGGTTTCCGGGTTATGATCCTCGCCTAAGCGTCCGCCCGGTTCTGCCCCGGCTGCATTAAAATAGCGGAATCTCACCGACTTCAAGCCATAGGCCCGATCGAAATCGACTAAAATGCGTTCCACCATCGCCTTACTCGCCGCATAGGGACTCATCGGGTTCTGGGGATGATCTTCCGGGATGGGGACTTGCTGCGGTTCCCCATAGATGGCGCAGGTAGACGAAAACACAAATTTATTCACGTTAGCAGCAACCATCGCCTCTAATAGCGTTAGAGTGCCGGTAACATTATTGCGATAGTAAATTCCGGGTTGAGAAACCGACTCACCCACCGCGATAAAAGCGGCGAAATGCATCACGGCCGCAATTTCGTATTGAGCGAAAATTTGGTCAAGCAAAGCGCGATCGCTCGTATCGCCTACAATTAACTTCACCTTGAGGACTTGTTCAACCAAATCTCGATGACCGTAGACCAAATTATCGAGAATAATCACCTCATAGCCAGCGCGTTGCAATGCCAGAACCGCATGAGAGCCAATATAGCCGGCCCCTCCGGTCACAAGAATGGTGGGTTTAGCGTTCGACACCTGATGTCCTCTCTAAAAATTAACAATTTGGGGTTGAACTGAGCTGCTGTAGGGAGAAAACCCGTTTTCCCCTTAATATAATCGGACAATTTCGGGACTTGTTACGAAATCAGTAGGTATAACAGACACAACTTTAAAGTCAGCCGTCTTTGGATGAATTTATGCTAGATACCCTTGATTTGAGCTTAACCCTAGATAAAGAAACCTACAAACAGGAAACCGAAGCCCTGATGCGTCGGTTGCGATCGCTCCAGCAAGCCTGCTGGGAAAAAAAGCTGGCGAATGTTATCGTCCTTGAAGGTTGGGCCGCCGCCGGAAAAGGGGCCCTCGTCAAAAAAGTCGTCGGTTATATGGACCCGCGCGGTTTCACCGTCCACCCCATCTGGCCCCCCACCCCCCAAGAACGCACCTATCCATTTTTATGGCGCTTTTGGCAAAAACTGCCCAGTTCCGGCAGTATTGGGCTGTTTTATCACAGTTGGTACACCCACGTCCTGGAAGACCGACTGTTTCAGCGCGTCCCAGATGCCGAAATTCCCAGAACCATGCAGCACATCAACGCCTTTGAGCGACAATTAGTAGATGATGGAGCTGCGATCGCCAAATTTTGGATTCACCTCAGCAAAAAAGAACTCAAAAAGCGTCTCAAAAAATATGCAGCCGACCCCCTCGACGCTTGGCGCGTGCGTTCCGAAGACTGGAAACAAGCCAAAAACTACGACCAATACGCCACCTTCGCCGAAGAAATGCTGATTCAAACCAGCACCGGGTCAGCCCCCTGGACGCTGGTAGAAGGTAACGATAAACGCTGGGCCAGAGTCAAAGTCCTAACCAAAGTCGCCGCCGTCCTCACCGAAGCCTTAGACCGCCAACATATCTTTGTCCCGGCCCCGTCCCTCCCCCCCCAAGAAAAACTCGAACCCACCGAACCCGACTTTTTAGGCCGAGTAGACCTCACTCAAGCCCTTTCTCCCGAAGACTACAAAACCCAACTCAAAGACGCCCAAGTCCGCTTGCGCCAACTACAACTCAGCATTTACGAACATCAAATCCCCGTCCTGGCTATTTTTGAAGGATGGGACGCCGCCGGAAAAGGCGGGGCCATTAAACGCCTTACCGATAACCTCGATCCGCGCAGCTACATTGTCAGAACCTTTGCAGCCCCTAGCGACGAAGAAAAAGCCCATCATTATCTCTGGCGGTTTTGGCGGCGCTTACCCGGTGGGGGGAAAATTGGCGTATTTGACCGCAGTTGGTACGGTCGCGTCCTGGTCGAACGAGTTGAGGGGTTCGCCACCGAAACCCAGTGGCGGCGCGCCTATCGAGAAATTAACGAATTTGAAGCCCAACTCACCGATGCGGGTTATGTCTTAGTCAAGTTTTGGCTGCACATTGACTCAGACGAACAACTCAAGCGCTTTCAAAGTCGCGAAAGCGACCCCTTTAAAGAATATAAGCTCACCGATGAAGATTGGCGCAACCGCGACCAATGGTCTTTTTATGAAGTGGCGGTTAACCAAGCCATCAGCCGCACCCATACGCCAAATGCCCCTTGGACGGCCGTAGCGGCCAATGACAAATACTATGCTCGTGTTAAAGTCATTGAGACAGTGACGCACGCGATTGAAGCACAACTCAAGCGCCATGCTCGTCTCAATTTTCAGGGCGAGTAACCTTTAAACCTTCCCCTTCGACCCTTTTCTCCATGCTATTTCTGCTGCTGACGCGGGTTCTTCTTTGGATTTTCATTGCAGTCATTGTGTACATGGTGCTGCTGCGGTGGATTCCTAAACCCTATTTAACTTGGATTGGCGGGATCTTTCTGTTTAGCTTAATCGTTTTGGGGTTTTTAAATCCCAACGATCGCTTAGTCGCCTCAGCATGGGAAATTCTGTCGTTTCCCCTCAAGCCTCTGGGGTTATCGCTATTGCTAATCAGTATGGCAATTGGGGGGATAAAAAAGGGGGTTTTGACCAAAAATGGCGTGTATCAGCTTTGGTTTGCCTTTATCCTTTTGACCTTATTTAGCCTACCTGTAATTGCCTATGGCTTGGCACAACAGGCAGAATTAGAAGCCGTACTCGCCGAACAGCGCTTGCAAACCCTTTGTCAGGCCCCTTGTCCGGTACCGCTTGTACCGCTAGCCGAACAAGGGGTGGGAACCATTGTGGTTTTAGCCCAAGGAACCACTACTGGGGCTAATTTACCCGACCGACCCTATTTTCAGTTAAACGAAACGGGCGATCGCATTTTCTACGCCTCCCAACTCTATTGGCAAGAACCCAATTTTCGCCCTTTAGTCATTGTCAGCGCTGGCCCGCGACCGGAAACCACGGGCGTCCCCACGGAACCCACCGGACAGCTACCCCGCTCTGAAGCTGAGGATGTGCGCGAGTTATTATTACGCTTAGGCGTCGATCCCAATCGGATTATTCTGGAAACGACGGGAACGGATATGCGGACGAGTGCATTAGGCGTCCGGCGCATTCTAGAAGAACGCAATTTAGGCACCCGCGTGGCGCTAGTTACCTCCGCCCTCGATGTCCGCCGCGCAACTCTAACGTTTGCGAATGTGGGCCTTCAGGTCATTCCCCGCGCCACTGATTTTATTACCTATCAGCCGGGAGCTGCCCAACAACGAACCTTGCGACTAGCCGATTTTATTGCTAATGCAGAAGCCTTAGCCCTCTCGACCCGCGTTTTGAACGAATACTATACGTTTATCTTCTATTTCCTGCGCGGTTGGCTGTCGCCGACGATTTTTTAGCCCACAACCCTTGGCAGATTCGTCTAGGATTGGGATTGAGACACCGTTTCGTTCCATCCGTCCTACCCTGAATCATGGCTCAATCTAAACTCAAGAAGTTGGGGGAGTATCTGCGTCCCCATTGGAAAACCGCAGTTTTGGGAATTATTGCCCTCTTTATTGTCAATGGTTTAGGGGTTTACATCCCGCTATTGATCCGCAATAGCATTGATGAATTACAAGTGACATTTAGCTTCGATCGGATTCTACGTTATGTAATTCTGATTATGGTGCTAGCGAGTATTATGTGGGTCATTCGCATGGTGTCTCGCACTCTGCTCTTTGGGGTTGGGCGTCAGGTGGAGTTTGACCTCAAACAACAGATCTTTCAGCATTTGCTGACCCTAGAACCCTCCTATTTTGCGATGAATACGGTGGGGGACTTGATCAACCGCGCCACTAGCGATGTGGACAATATTCGCCGCTTATTGGGGTTTGCGGTATTGAGTTTGGCTAATACGATTTTTGCCTATGCGCTGACGCTTCCGGTGATGCTGATGATTAACGTGCGGTTGACGCTGTTGGCGATCGCCGTTTATCCCGTTATGCTCATTAGCGTGCAACTGTTTAGCGAGCGTTTGCGTTCCGAGCAAATGGAGGTTCAAGAGGAACTCTCGCGGGTTAGCGATTTGATTCAAGAAGATATGAGTGGAATCGCTTTAATTAAAATTTACGCCCAAGAGGGGAACGAACGCCGCGCTTTTCGACGGTTAAACCAAGATTTACTGGATGCAAACCTCAAACTCGCCCAAACCCGCAACCTATTATTCCCGATTGTAGAAGCCCTCTCTTATGTGAGTTTACTGGTATTGCTGGCTTTTGGAGCAGGTGCGATCGCCACTGGGCAAATTAGTATCGGGGATTTTATCGCCCTTATCCTCTACGTCGAGCGCCTGGTTTTCCCCACCGCCTTACTCGGCTTCACCATTACCGCCTACCAACGCGGAGAAGTCAGCATCGAACGGATTGAAGAAATTCTCTCGGTTGAACCTAAAATTTACGATACAGCCTACGCCGTTCCCCTCCCCTCTCCCATACGCGGCGAAATTATCGCCAAACGCTTAAGTTACACCTACCCCGGCGCGACAATTCCCGCCCTCAAAGAGATCGAATTTACCATTCAACCGGGGGAAACCGTCGCTGTTGTTGGGCCGATTGGCGCGGGGAAATCCACCTTAGCCAATATCCTACCGCGTCTTTTAGAAGTTCCAGAAGGCTGCTTGTACCTGGATGGCTATGATGTGACAAAGGTACAATTAGCCGAACTGCGAAAAGCGATCGCCTACGTTCCCCAAGATAGCTTTTTGTTCAGTACCACGATTAAAAATAATATTCGCTACGGCGATCCGACAACCGAGCAACCGGAAATTGAACTCGCCGCCAAACAAGCGCAAATTCACCCAGAAATTCTCAACTTCCCCCAACAATATAAAACCATTGTGGGCGAACGCGGCATTACCTTATCGGGGGGACAGCGCCAGCGCACCGCCTTATCGCGGGCTTTACTGGTCGATGCGCCTGTGTTAATCCTGGATGATGCCCTTTCTAGCGTTGATAATCAAACCGCTACCGATATCCTGAAAAACCTTTCCGAAGGAACTCAACGCAAAACGGTGATTTTCATCTCTCACCAAATGTCAGCCGCCGCGACCTGCGATCGCATTTTTGTGATGGATAAAGGTAGGATTATCCAAAAAGGTACCCACGCCGAACTGGTTCAACAATCCGGCTTATACCAATCTCTATGGAATAAGCAGCAACTAGAGGAGTTGCTGCGCTAACTCTTAGCAAATGGGCGCTTTTTCCTTGTTTTCCTCTAACTCTCGCAGATTGAGGGGACAGGGAACGGACTGAGTAGCCGCCCAATTGGTAAATGTCTGGTTATCTTGATAGTGTCGGGGAGTTTGCAACAACAAGCGCCAAGCTTCCCCTGCACCCAGAAGATTGTATCGTTCTGGATAATGGGTTTTTAACAATTCCTGCACTAGCGGGTAGTAGTCGGAATTCATCCCCGGAAAGATGTGATGCTCGGTGTGGTAAGAAAAGTTAAGGTGCAGTCGGTCGAATAGCTTAGGAATGCGTAGCGATAGGGTATTCGCCAGCGGATCGTTAACGCTGGTCATCGGACACAGCATATGATTGGTGAAAATATAAAACATCGCCCCAGCGTAACCAATGGCAATCGGGAGAAAGTAACCCAGTAGCAAGGATAGGGGATGAAACCTTAAAAACGCCATAACGCCCAAATGAAGGGCTAGAATAACCAGATATTCTTGAGCGATCGCCCATCGTTCTTTGGCACTAACGGTAAAGGGTGCCGGGGTATACTCAACAGAAGGGCGATTGAACAGAACAACTGAACTGAGATTGCGAAAAGTATGCACTCCCCAAGCTGTAGCCATTCCCAAAAATAGCCCCAATGGACTGACTTCTGAAGAGGGGACAAACTGATTTTGAATCCATTTTCCCCAAGTATTGGGTTGATTGTGTAGATAGCTGCGATCGGGATCGGCGTTAGAGTTGGTTTTGGTATGATGTTCTCGATTATGCACCGCCTTCCATAAGGTAGGGGGCATCCACCAAACTGCCAGAGCGAATAGGCTGATAATCTGGGTCAGACGGGGATTTTTGATAACGCTGCCATGCATCAGCGCGTGAACGCTAAAGAGCAAGACAATGACGCTATTGCCCATCACTATCGCGATCGGTAAAAATAGCCAAAGCAGGTTAGGATTCCACTGACTTAGGGTAGAGGCGATCGCAAAACCTGAGATTAACAAAACCAAATTTCCCAACAAGATAATCAGCTTGCTAGGATCGGGGGCAAAGGCTGCGGCAGGCAAAAAAGGGCGTAGCGTTTTAGCATACTGCGCCTGATGAATGAATTGTTGTGCGTGAGTCAAATGGATAAGCCAGTAAATACGTCAGTAAATGCAGTGCTAACTTGTTGCGAGGATCGGTCGGTCGATTGAATCGTTAACATTCTGCATTGCTGCATCCAGTTATTGAACGTCCGCCAGCCTAACGCGTAAGCTTTGAGCCGAATCTAGTAGATTATACCTAGTTTTATCAATTCTGGCTCTTACCCTAAAGGGTAGAATACTGGCGCTAACCAAATAATAGGGGTATAGCAACGCTACACCCCTATTATTAGCTAAGTGTTGGCAGCCATCTAAAAGCTAAACTGAGTTCTCAGATTTCCCACATAGATCGTACTGTTGTTGTCAAAGTTATTGGGATTGCCAATTACGTAGAACGCGGGAACCAGGGCAATATTGGGGGTTAGGGGTAAATAATAGGTTGCCTCAATTTCGTATTGGGTTCCGCCATTTCCACCCCCCGAAACCAAGTAGCGACGACCTGAAAGCACGTCAAACGGAACTAAGAAAGAAATCGTTCCCAACGCGCCGCGCCGTCCTAAATCCGGGAAAGCTACCCCAATTTGATAAGATTGAGCATTAATTTCCCCATCCGGACGCCCAGTGCGCGGGTAAATATTGGTGCTGCCGTAAGCATAACGTCCAAATAACCCTAAATAGCGAGCGACCCGCCAATCAAAGTTAAAACTAAACGTATCGGCGGTAGCATCGCCAATAGGCCCGCCAAAACCATCATCGGCGATGCCATAAAACGGTTCGCTAATGGCACCCCCCACGCGACCCCCTACTTGTTGTATGTTAGAGCGCGTGTAGAGAAAACGGAAGTTAGCGCGATCGCTCGGAGAAAAAGTTAACTCAGCAGTCGCAGTATTCGTGGCATTAAACAAGCCGCGATTGGGGTTTGAGGCTGTCCCAAAGGGGGGATTTGGCAAAAATTCGGTACTTTCGCCCAAATAGCCCAAACGCAGCTTAAAGGCGCGGCTAATGTCCCATAACAGCACGGCCCCAGCCCCTCGGTCAACAGAGTTTAACTGGGTTCCCCCGCTAGAGTTAAAGCTTCCGGCCCCAGTCAGGAAGAAAGTATAGGCATTGTTATCAAAATAGCGATACCAGTTGACGCGCGGCCCAACCACAAGCCGCAGACGATCGGTAACGGGGAAGTCGTAGAATAATTCCCGCAGAATCACCGTATTATTGTCGGTTCCCTGTTCGACAAACGGAACGCCAAAGGTATTAAACAAACCAGCCGAAGCATAGACATTAGCTGGAGAGTTACCATTACCAACGGCTAACTGGGTGACTAATAAATCGCGTCCGGTAAATGAAGTGTTTAAATTCAGCCAGACTAACCCACTATAGGTTGTATTCGGATCGTCAGCAATTTCCACAACGCGATCGCGACTTCCCACCGCCACCCGCTGACCGACTTCCCGGCGGATATCCCCATCTGCAAACGCCCCGGTTAAGTGGAAAAAGGCTAAACCCGATAGTTTAGTCGTGGTTGAAAATTGATTCGCCTCCAGTTCGGCTGTCCGCGCTTCAAGTGCATCCACCCGACCCCGCAAAGTCGCTAACTCAGCGGCGAACTCCTCTTGCAAGCGTTGGATAACTAACAAGTCTTCTTGGGTAATAATTCCCCTAGTCGCCGCATCAATTAAATCCACAATTCGGTCTAAACAAGCATTTAAACCGGCTGCGAACTCATACCGGGTTAGCGCCCGATTTCCGCGATAGGTGCCATCAGGATAGCCTGCAATACAACCATACCGTTCTACCAGAGATTGCAATGCCTGAAACGCCCAATCCGTCGGCTGTACGTCCCGCAACTGCGAAATGGACGTAACTTGCTCCATTGTATCTAGAGACTTAAATTCTGTTAACTCAGCAGCATAGTTGCTGAGAGTCTCAGATACAGAGTCTTCCGCTTGAGGAACCGCCAAACCCGACGCAATCGGCTTTTCTTCAACCTGGACTCCAACCCACTCCGGAGTTTCACTAGCGAGTAGGTCGCTAACCGCAATTCCCCCAACCTTCTCCCAAAGCGTATCGCGTTTTTGGTCGGTTTCCGCCTCAGTTGCGATCGCGCTTGTAGCCCCCATCAAGGACGCCAAACAAAGCACGGGAGCAACTCGTCTCCAAAGCCACAATATATTTACCATCACACTCCTCACACACCTTTCACTTGCACAATCGCAAGTATTCTGGACTACACACCTTATGAGCTTGAGATAGTAACAAATCCCCCCTAGGGAAGATGTCATCTGTGCGACAGAATGAGGGGAATTGGGAGTTGGGAGTTAGGAGTTGGGGAAGAAGAGGATGGGGGGATGGGGAGGTGGGAGGATGGGGGGGAAGAAGGGAGTTGGGAGTTGTTCTAGATACTTACTCAGCACACCGCTACTTGGTGTGCTAAAGCAACAGCACTTTACACACTGCTTCGCAGAAGCTAGCGCAACAGCACTCTTTTCCCCACTCAGCACACTGCTACGCAGAAGCTAAAGCAACAGCACTTTCAACTCAGCACTTTACACTCAGCACTCAGAAACCCACTCAGCACTCAGCACTTTACACTCAGCACTCAGAAACCCACTCAGCACTCAGCACTTTACACTCAGCACTCAGAAA
>NZ_MJGC01000113.1 GCF_001746915.1 Desertifilum tharense IPPAS B-1220 | reverse complement strand
GGAAGAATGGGAATTCAGGATTAATCTTGACTGACTCTCAGGCTTCTCGAACTTGCTTAACTTGATAGACCTTTCCTTTTCCTCTTTTAGGCTGAATATTAAGGATTTCTTCCACTCCCTCTTTACTAAAGATATAATGGCTGCCTTTAGTGTGTTTTTCAAAACCTAGCTTAGTTAATAATTGGCACAACTGCTCAAATCGAATATTTGTATCAGAAGTCCCTGCCATAACTTTAGCCAAGCATTTTTTTACTGTTCCCATACGTATCCTCTCAATAAACACCTTCTGGATAGAACAAACCTGTCAAGGTCGATCTGATTTTTAGAGAGATTACTCACGTATAGGCATCAGGGAGGTCTAGCCATCAAAGCATTAACCCGTCTTTGGTTAAGTGTCAAGTTAGCTTTATCCCTTGCTGGAGAGGCTCTTAAATGAGCAAAGTAACAAGCTGGAAGCTTTAGCTTCCAACTCTCAACCAGAAGGTTGCTCTGTAACGAACTTCCTTCTAGTCGCCAAATTGTCAAGGTTCTGGCTTGCTGTTTTTTTACAGGTTTACCTGCAATTAAACACAGCTTTGTAATAGTAACAAGTTAATTGAGGTAATGTCAAGAATAGTAAGAAGAGACGTTGTAGTTACACCGTCTCTTCTTACTTAGGCTAGAGGCAACCTATTACTCAATACCTTCAATCCGGTCTTCGACTTCTTGGTATAACTCGCGCAGGCGGTCTAGATTACTCTCATCGGTTTCCCAGTAACCGCGTCCATTCACTTCTAGCAGGGTTGTGACCATCTTGCGGAAAGAATGGGGGTTGAGATTCATCAGGCGCTTTTGCATTTCTGCATCTTTAATGAAGGTGTCGTTCACATCTTCATAGACCCAATTATCGACTGCACCAGCGGTTGCACTCCATCCCATCGTGTTAACCAGACGCTTCGAGAGTTCGCGGACGCCTTCGTAGCCGTGGGATAGCATTCCCTCGTACCACTTAGGATTCAGGAGTTTGGTACGCGCATCGAGGCGGACGGTTTCCGAGAGGGTGCGGACTTGGGCGTTGGCGGTGGTGGTATCTGCAATGTAGGATGCAGGGGTTTTCCCATCGCCACGCAGGTTCGCGACAACCTTGGTGGGGTCGGAGTCGAAGTAGTGGGAAACATCGGTGAGGGAGATTTCCGAGGAATCCAGGTTTTGGAAGGTCGCCTCGGCGGTTTTCAGGGCCGATTCAAATAACTGGCGGCTGTTATCCATCATGCCAGGGTTATCGGAGGAGAAAGCGAAGGATTTACGATTCAGGTACATTTCCTGTAATTCCGATTCGCTTTCCCACGAACTGTTTTCTACCGCTAAGTTGATGTTGGAAGAGTAGGAACCCGATGCGTTAGAGAAGACGCGAGTGGCGGCTTGACGCAGATTGATTCCCATTTCTTCGGCTTGCGCTAAGGCGTGTTTGCGGACGAAGTTCATCTCTAGGGGTTCGTCTGCTTCGGCGGCCATTTTCACGGCTTGGTCTAGCAGGTTCATTTGGTTGATGAACAAGTCGCGGAAGACGCCGGAACAGTTAATCACGACATCAATCCGAGGGCGACCTAATTCTTCTAGGGGAATCAGTTGTAACTTGTTGACGCGACCTAATGCGTCGGGAACGGGTTTCACCCCAACCATCCACATGATTTGCGCGAGGGATTCGCCGTAGGTCTTGATGTTGTCGGTTCCCCAGAGGACGCAAGCGATGGTTTCGGGATAATTACCGCCGTTGTCAATCTTTTGTCGGGCCAGGAGGCGGTCTACGACAATTTTGGCAGATTTAACGGCGGCCGCAGTGGGAATCGATTGCGGGTCGAGGGCGTGGATATTTTTACCCGTGGGTAATACATCCGGGTTGCGGATGGGGTCGCCGCCGGGACCGGGAAGGACGTATTCGCCTTCTAAGGCTTTGAGTAACGCGCCCAGTTCGTTATCGGCGCACACTTGTTTTAAGCAGAATTCCAGATATTCAAACAGCGGTTTGATGGCTTCTGGGTCTACTTTGGGATATCCGGCTTCGTGTAAGGCTTCTATCCAAGGGGCTTTTTTACCGATGTTAAAGAAGTTGAGTTTGGAAACCAGGGAAACGCGACCTTCGGCGTCGGTTTGTTCTTTAACTAAGGCTGCAACGGCTTTGCGGGTGGCTTGGGTGATATCAAACAGGAGTTCGACATCGGCTAAGACACCGCGATCGCTATTTTGATAAACTTCATCAATATCGCGCCCTAAGCTATTGGCGATAATTCGAGGTAAAGAGAGAATCCCTTCCTCTTCGCGGTCGAGGTTAGCAATATTGACTAGGGTGGCTACGGCTTCCTCAGCACTCGGCGGTTTACCAATGACGTGCAAGCCACAGGGTAACAGGCGAGATTCAATTTCCATCAACTTGATGTAAACCTGACCCACCAAGCTATCCCGTTCTTCAGAGGTCATCTCTTGGGCATCTTTATCCGGTAAGGCGATATCTTTGTCTAAGTTCACCATCCGGCACTTATCCATAATCGTATTCACGATAGGAATGCCGCGCCCGCCATCTTTGAGGGTTTGGTAAGACCCAATTAACTCGCTGAGTTCCTGCAAGCCTTTATAGAGTCCGGCGTTTTCCGCAGGGGGAGTGAGGTAAGAAATGGTTTCCGCATAGCTGCGCCGTTTGGCAATGGTCGCCTCACTGGGGTTATTGGCAGCGTAATAGTAGAGGTTGGGAATCGAACCAATCAGGTTATCGGGGTAGCACTCGCCACTCATTCCCATCTGCTTACCGGGCATAAACTCCAGCGAACCGTGGGTACCGAAGTGCAGCACGGCATCCGCGCCCCAAATGCGTTCTAAATAGGTATAGTAAGCGGCAAAGCCATGATGCGGGCTAGCCGACCGGGAGAAGAGTAACCGCATCGGGTCGCCCTCGTAGCCGAAGGTGGGCTGAACGCCGATAAAGACGTTTCCGAAGGATTTGCCATACACCAGCAGGTTTTGCCCATCGCTGTTGAGATTTCCCGGAGGCGGGCCCCAGTTTTCGTGCAGGCGTTCGGAATAGGGCGTGAGGCGTTCGTACTCTTCCACGGACATCCGATAGGCAATATTTAGCTCTGGGCTAGCATACTGCGCTTGGGCATCGTGGATGACTTCCTGCATCAAGGCGCTGGCAGATTCGGGTAATTCTGGTAAGTCATAGCCGTTGTGTTTCAGGGCTTTCATGACTTCGTAAATTGACCCAAACACATCTAAATAAGCGGCGGTTCCCACATTCCCTTTATCCGGTGGGAAGCTAAAGACGGTAATGGCGATTTTTTTATTCAGTTTCGGCTTGCGGCGCAGGGTTGCCCATTTCATCGCCCGTCCAGCAATAGCTTCAATGCGGTCTTGTAGGGCGTGGGCTTTCCCGGTGGCGCTATCGCGTCCAGAAAGGATGATGGGTTCAATTGCGCCATCGAGTTCGGGGATGGCAATTTGTAGGGCGACTTGGATGGGGTGCAAGCCGAGGTCGCTGCTTTCCCATTCTTCAGTGGTTTGGAAGACGAGGGGTAAGGCCACCATGTAGGGACGGTTTAACCGCTTTAAGGCTTCGATGGCTTTGGGATGGTCTTGTCTAGCGGGACCGCCAACGAGGGCAAACCCCGTTAGGGAAATGACGGCATCGACGAGGGCTACATCAGATTTAGCGGCGGTGTCATAAAAGTAAGCGTCAACGGGTTTGGAAAAGTCTAAGCCACCCGCAAAGACGGCGATAACTTTTGCGCCCATTGCTTCGAGTTCTTGCACCATTGCCACATAATGGGCATCGTCTCCGGTGACGAGGTGGGTGCGCTGTAAGACTAAGCCGACACTGGGGGCTAGGGGGTCTTTGAGGTCGTCTGAGATGTCGGGCCGGGAGTTGAACCAGTTGAGGTATTCTTTGACATCCTCGAACATTTTGGGGGCGAGGGGATGCCAGATGCCCATATCTGGGTAGGTTACGGGGTCTTTGTACTGGACTGCGGTGAGGTTGCGCCGTTCGCTGTCTTTGAGGACGTATTTGTCGGCGAGCATCAGCAGGAAGTTTTCCAGGTTATCAGCAGAACCGCCTAACCAGTATTGGAAAGAAAGCATGAAGTTGCGGGCGTCCTGGGCTTTGTCCATTGGCAGGTATTTCAGGACTTGCGGCAGGGTTCGCAACAGTTTGAGCATTCCGTCTTGGAAGCCGGAACCGGACTGTTCTTTCCGCTTTTTCATGAATTGGGCGATCGCGCTTTTCGATTGCCCCAGTTGTGCCATGCTAAAGCTACCCATTTTGTTGAGTCGCATCACTTGTGGCATGGAGGGGAAGACTACCGCGACATCGAGGGTGTCTCGATAAGGTTCAACGGCGGCAACGACTTTATCAGCTAAGTCTTCAATAAAAATGAGCGAAGCGATGAAGATGTTGGCGCGGGCAATGTCTTCCTTTAAGGCTTCGTAGTTTTCCGGGTCGCGGAGTTCTTCGATGAGGTAGCCGCTTAGTTCAACTGCTAGAGTCGGGTTATTGCGATTGATGGTGTTAACAGCAGCAGATAGGGAACTCTGATACTGCGACTCCAGCACGACATAGACCACCTTTATCAATGTCCGCCCTTGTAGGTCGTCAGGGGCAATGCGGCGAATGGTGGACTTGACGTGAGTGAACATCCAATAAGCTCCTTATGATTGACGCGTGTTCTCTTCTTTCCACTCCGGTCACTCAGCACTGGCCATCCTCCCTGGGCAACCAGATGAATGACAAATAACGCAGAACTTCGCAACCATGAGTGTTTTTACCAGAAAATGCCTACTAGAATCGGGTTTTGAGGGCTATCTGACACAATTTGATAAGAAGAATGAGATGAATGTAAACAAAATTTTACAAAAAATGAGTGCTTACTCTCAATGTTTTAATCCTTTAATTTTAAGCGATTCGTTCTGAGTCAGAAGCCAAATATTACCTTGACTTTTGCAGGTCTTTATGCATGGATACTGCTACTGGCGGCGATCGCAGACACTTGAGCAAAAGTCTAGATCGATCCTTAACCCAAATCCCAAGAACTTAGTAAAAATCTAGACAAAGCGCTAGCAGACCGCTTAGAATTCTCTATTCTAAAATTGGCAGCAGTCTTGAGAGGCGATCGCGCTATCTGCCGTGCCAAACTTCGCTAAAATCAATAGCAGACAATAGTTGAGAACTACAGCGAGGTTTGAGTTGCCGACCCTAGGCGTAAACATAGACCACATTGCCACGATTCGACAAGCGCGGCGCACCGTCGAACCCGATCCCATCGCCGCCGCCGTCCTCGCCGAATTAGCGGGTGCAGATGGCATTACCGCCCATTTACGCGAAGACCGCCGCCATATCCAAGACCGGGATATCCGCCTGTTGCGAGAAACCGTGCGGACGCATCTTAACCTAGAAATGGCCCCGACTGATGAAATGGTGGCGATCGCCCTTGAAGTCAAACCCGACTATGTAACCCTTGTCCCCGAACGCCGCGAAGAAGTGACCACTGAAGGCGGACTCGATATCGTCGGCCAAACAGAACGCCTTGCCAAAGTCGTCGATCGCTTGCAAAGCGCCGGAATACCCGTTAGCCTGTTTATCGACGCCGAACGCAGCCAAATTGAAGCCTCGGCCAAGATTCAAGCTCAATTTATCGAACTCCACACCGGAACCTACGCCGAAGCCCCAGATGAGGCCAGCCGCGCCGCCGAACTCGAAGTCCTCACCCACGGCTGTCAGTGGGCGCTGTCTCTGGGCTTGCGCGTCAATGCCGGACATGGGCTAACCTATTGGAACGTCTACCCCGTGGCGAGCATTCCGGGAATGGAAGAACTCAATATCGGTCATACCATCATCAGTCGAGCTGCACTGGTAGGATTAGAACGGGCTGTTCGAGAAATGAAACACGCCATGCGGGGCGAATAATTTCAATTCGGTTAATCAATATCCGTTTCGATAAGCATTTAGGCGCAACTGCTGACCATAATTGAGGATGACAAACCATGACCACTTACTACTACGTTTTAGCCAGTCAAAACTTCCTGACCGTTGAAGAACCCTTAGAAGAAGTGCTAAAAGAACGCACGCGCAACTACCAGGAACAGGAAAAAGAACTTGATTTTTGGCTGGTGACTCAACCCGCCTTTTTGGAAGCCCCAGAAATGGCCCAAGCCAAACAAAAATGCCCCCAACCCGCCGCTGCTATTATTTCCACGAACGAACAGTTCATTATCTGGTTAAAATTGCGCTTGGAATACGTCCTGACGGGTCAATTTGAAGCCCCTTCAGCCACAATTCCCGATCCTTTGGCAACGCTGGCTTCTGTGAGATAAGCGGATGAGGGATGGGGAAAATCTAGGAAGCAGGAGAATGAGGAGATGCGAATGGCCTTTCACGGTAGGGTTCTAGCGAGCAAGACTCCGAAGGCGGTTGTCAACTCATCCAACGCCGCACTCCTGGGTTTAGGGGTGTTTTTCGCCCTCCTGGGTATCCCCATCCCTTTCGCACAGGCTCAGTCTTATCCGGCTTGTCAGCCGCCGAATGTGGGAGAATATTTGCTGTTAGTGGAAGCGCGATCGCCCGCACAGCAGGCACAGTTACCGCAAGCTTTACCCAACACTACACCCTATCAGTTCTGCTTGTATCTTGATGAGCTGGTGGCGCGGGTGGGTGGCTTTTCTAACCTAGAAGAAGCGAACCGGGCGGCGCGATATGCCATTGAAACAGGGCGCTTAGAAGCCTATGTCGTGCAACCGCCTGCCAGCTTTGCTGCGGCTGCCCCGGCTTATAACCCTCAGCCCTTGGGGACGGGGTTTGCAGTGCTAGTGGATTATTTTAATCAACCCGAACTCGCCACTCAAGTGCAGCAAGTGTTAGGGGGAACGGTGGGGTTAGCTTCTTACGGACAGCGCCCTTTTTTATTGGCGGTGCATACCACCAACCAACAGGATGCCAACGATATTTTGCAGGCGTTGAGCGATCGCGGTTTTTGGGCGATGATTGTGGATAGCCGCAAAGTGGTCTTGCTGAATGCGGCGGTTAATCTATAAATGACCATACCGACTTAGAGGCGATTTCTAGCTGTTCAGAGGCTCGATCTGCGGCTCCCCAAGTCCCCCCCAAGCGCGAAGATTTCATCGCCTGAGAGCGCCCGGAAAGCCGCGCTCAGTAGCCATAAATTTGACCGGCCCCCACAGAAACAACAATCCCCAACATTAAACCCACAATCACTTGAAACGGGGTATGACCGAGGAGTTCTTTCAGGCGTTCTTCGGCAAACTCATACTTTTCGTGAAACAACTCATCAATAATTTGATTGAGAATGCGAGCTTGCTTGCCAGCCGCTTGACGAACTCCGGCTGCATCATACATGACAATAATCGCAAACACAGTTGCCAGCGCAAACTCAGGACTTCCCCATCCTTTGGTTTGTCCTACACCCGTTGCTAAAGAAGTGACTAAAGCTGAATGGGCGCTAGGCATCCCTCCCGTTGTCACGAGGGAGCGTAAGTTAACCTTCTGATTTTTCACCAATTCCACGACTAACTTTAGCGCTTGGGCAATCAGACAGGCACTCAAGGCAACGAGAAGCACCCGATTGTTGAGGATCTCACCAAAGTCTTGCATAACCTATCCCTAGTGGCTGCGGGCAGTAATAAAATCTGCGATCGCCAACAGCGGTTTAGCCTGTTCTCCAAACGGCGCTAACTCTGCCTTGGCACTCTCAATTAATTGTCGAGCTTGGCGGCGCGATTCATCAATCCCCCACAAACTCGGATAGGTCAATTTTTGGGCTTGTAAATCTTTACCCGCCGTTTTTCCTAACTCTTCTTGAGTCGCTGTGATATCTAAAATATCGTCAATAATCTGAAACGCTAGCCCAATATTTTGAGCGTAGTGAGACAGGCGTTGCACGTCCGCTTCGCTGGCTCCGGCTAAAATTGCCCCAGAGACGACCGAAACCTCTAACAGCGCTCCCGTTTTATGGGTATGGATAAAGTTTAAGGTTTCTAGCGACAAATTCGCTTTCCCTTCCGATTCTAAATCCACCACTTGACCGCCCACCAGTCCGGCCGCCCCCACCGCATTCGCGAGGCGGACAATCACCTTTAAGACGCGATCTGCGGGGACATCGCGGGTTTGCAAGCCAATATGCTCAAAAGCATAGGTGAGTAAAGCATCGCCCGACAGGATCGCAATATCTTCACCAAACACCTTATGATTGGTCAGCTTGCCGCGACGGTAATCGTCATTATCCATTGCGGGCAAGTCGTCGTGAATCAGCGACATGGTGTGAATCATTTCTAAGGCACAGGCGGTTGGCATTGCCATTGCGATCGTACCGCCTGCCAGTTCGCAGGTTGCCAAACATAAAATAGGACGCAGGCGCTTTCCCCCGGCAAATAGCGAATAGCGCATGGATTCGTAGAGCGTTTCTGGGTAAGTTAGCGGCACGGCGCGATCTAAGGCCGCTTCAACCTGGGCTTGTCGCTCTCGCAAATAAGCCTTTAAGTCAAATGGAGATGCCTGTTGAGGCAACTGCATATCGTCCGTGACTACCATCCCTGGATTCCTTAAACTTGTCATGCCAATCACTAATTAATGCTATGAGGGCTTGTTAAGTGTGAGTTTTGCCTTCCCGATGGGCGTAGCTCCATACTGTATTGTGCAACAGCATGGTGACAGTCATCGGCCCAATTCCACCGGGAACGGGGGTAATAAATTGGGCAACCTGTTGAACTGAATCAAAATGAACGTCACCCACTAAACGGCTTTTGCCATCGGCTGAGGTGACGCGGTTAATGCCAACATCAACCACAACCGCACCGGGTTTGACCATCTCTGCGGTGACGAGTTCGGGACGACCTGCCGCCACAATTAGAATATCAGCCTCTGAGGTGATGCCTGATAAGTTTTGCGTCCGAGAATGGGCCATTGTTACGGTTGCGTCTTCGGCTAAGAGCATCAGGGCGATGGGTTTCCCCACTAGGATACTGCGACCGATGACGACGGCTTGTTTGCCGCTTAAGCCGATTTGATATTCTTCTAGCAGTCGCATGACGCCTGCGGGGGTGCAGCTTCGCAAACCCGGTTCGCCGCGCACGAGTTTCCCCAGGTTGAGGGGGTGGAGGCCGTCTGCGTCTTTGTCGGGGTGGATGCGATGCAGCAGGGGAACGGCGTCTAGATGGTCGGGGAGGGGCAGTTGAATTAAAATACCGTCAACGTTGGGGTCTTCGTTGAGGCGATCGATGGCGGCTTCGAGTTCGGCTTGGGTGGTGTTTGCGCCAAAGTGCTGGCCGAAGGAGGCCATGCCAATTTGTTCGCAGGCTTTTTCTTTGTTGCGGACGTAAACGGCGCTGGCGGGGTTATCGCCGACCATTAGTACGGCTAGGCCTGGTTTTCTACCAATCTCAGCTTGCAGGCTTTGGATGCGCGATCGCAGTTCGGCTTGCATTTTCTGGGCAAGGGTTTTACCGTCTAACAATTGGGCTGTTTGGCTCATTGCTCAATTTGCGCTTAAAGGGAGTCATTTTCCCGATGGGGGAAGTTGTGGATCGAAGGACAACTGACAAACGGAAGATGCGCGATCCACTTAATCTAGTTTTGCATCCTGGGGCATACCTGGGAATCGGATTGCGGATCGATTGCGCGAAGTTTAGTTACACTCGGTTTGTGATGACTGGTAGATGCAGGAAGACGAAGCGTATGCAAGTCAATTTTTGGGCAAAGTCTGTTGCGGTTGGTGGTTTGCTGGTTGGGCTTTTGGGCTGTTCTCCGGTGGCTCAGTCGGGGATGAATATGAATTTGTTGGGCGTGCCTGCAAATGTTACAAATATTAGCGAATTGCAGGGCCGCTCGCGATCGGGGGCGACGGTTTACGTGCGCGGTAAGGTGGTGCAGCAAGTGCCGTTGCTGGATGCTCGCGTTTATAGTATTGAGGATGCGAGCGGTCGGATTAATATTTGGACGCAGGGAGCAATGCCTCAAATCGGCGAGGAGATTACGGTACGCGGAAAGCTGCAATTTAAGAGCATAGCCGTGGAAGGCCAGGAAATTGGCGAGGTGTATGTTGAAGAGATGGAACGGTTGAACAGCTAATGAGCGAGACGGAGTTGGTGGTGGTGGCGATCGCAATTTTGCATCAGGGCGATCGCTTTTTGATGCAGTTGCGCGATGATATTCCGGGCATTCTCTATCCGGGCCATTGGGGGCTATTTGGCGGCCATTTGGAACCGGGAGAAACCCCGGAAGTTGCTCTCAGGCGGGAGTTGGTTGAGGAGATTGGCTACTGTCCGCCTCAGTTAGCTTTGTTTGGTGAATATGCCGATGCGCGGGTGGTGCGCTATGTCTTTCAAGGCGCGTTAGAGGTGGGGTTGGAGGCGCTGGTTTTGGGGGAAGGCTGGGATTTTGCCTTGCTGACGGTTGAAGAGATCCAAAAGGGCGATCGTTTTTCTCCAAAAGCAGGAGTCCGCCCCCTGGGTACGCCTCATCAGCGCATTCTGTTAGATTTTATCGCCCAAAATCGCTCTGAGTTGGCGCGGGGGGGTGGGTGTGGATTTTAAGTGTTTCTCCCAAATCGCCGAAGCCCTCTCTGGGTCTGGCTTGGCGCTGTTTTTATCGGGGTTGAGCCTCGCGCCCCTTACGCCACAAGGTTTTTAGCGTTTTCGACTATCTTTTTATTCCCCAAGATGCTATACTTCTTCTTGTGCCGCGCAAGCGAACCTCGAAAACTAAATATATCAAGCCTTCTGGGTGGCTGCCGTGGAAATTACTCCTAATCCCTATTAGGGATTGAAACGCAAAAAAAGGATTGAATGGGAAGAAATTCGCTGTGGAAATTACTCCTAATCCCTATTAGGGATTGAAACGTGGGACGAACCTATGCCGAACGCAACGCGGGACAGGGATTAGGGTGGAAATTACTCCTAATCCCTATTAGGGATTGAAACCGACCGATGCGAAGCGTTCCGAGTTCAAGCCAAGGTGGAAATTACTCCTAATCCCTATTAGGGATTGAAACTGATACCTATCAGTGGCTTTCTAGGGTTGAGAAAAGTGGAAATTACTCCTAATCCCTATTAGGGATTGAAACTCGGCTAGTTGAACGTAGTGCTGTTTATCGCTGTGTGGAAATTACTCCTAATCCCTATTAGGGATTGAAACCTCTTCCTTATAATCTGTCCGGCTTCAGCATCTGCCAGTGGAAATTACTCCTAATCCCTATTAGGGATTGAAACATTGCCCAAATTTCTTCAATTGCAGAAAGCATCCCACCGGATGGTGGAAATTACTCCTAATCCCTATTAGGGATTGAAACTTTCGAGATTACTGCGATCTGATGAAAATCGATGGTGGAAATTACTCCTAATCCCTATTAGGGATTGAAACGCGATCGCTGCTGATGCTCGAAACGGCTGACCTGGGGTGGAAATTACTCCTAATCCCTATTAGGGATTGAAACTCTGCCTTACACTTACTACCCTGGTGATGAGTATTGTGGAAATTACTCCTAATCCCTATTAGGGATTGAAACTAGCTTTTCCTTCTCGGCATCCTCGCGTTTTTTGAGTGGAAATTACTCCTAATCCCTATTAGGGATTGAAACAGGCAACTCCTCTAGGGAGCAGCCCAGCGTTTGGCAAGTGGAAATTACTCCTAATCCCTATTAGGGATTGAAACAAGAGAATGTTGTACTGCCAAGGATCTTGTCCGGCAGGTGGAAATTACTCCTAATCCCTATTAGGGATTGAAACCGGTATATTGAGCATTTACAGACCGCGATCGCGCGTGGAAATTACTCCTAATCCCTATTAGGGATTGAAACGAATGACGGCTCGCATTATTAAGCCTCAGTGCGAGTGGAAATTACTCCTAATCCCTATTAGGGATTGAAACTGGCCCCTCTCAAGATTCTAAGCTCTGCGCTCAAGTGGAAATTACTCCTAATCCCTATTAGGGATTGAAACGGGAGTGAATACTAATGGAATTAATCTGGAATCGTGGAAATTACTCCTAATCCCTATTAGGGATTGAAACTACACAATTAATAATACCGAAACCTATTCTTTTACGTGGAAATTACTCCTAATCCCTATTAGGGATTGAAACATCTTCCTTTTCTATTCCAATTTCAGCCGACCTAGTGGAAATTACTCCTAATCCCTATTAGGGATTGAAACACCTACCCTCTATCTAGCTATAGTTTTCTATTCCGTGGAAATTACTCCTAATCCCTATTAGGGATTGAAACATTACAGGTTGATTTGGAAGTAGAGAAGGTATATCGTGGAAATTACTCCTAATCCCTATTAGGGATTGAAACTCAGTAACTTGATTTTACTCACCTCTAACATTCTGTGGAAATTACTCCTAATCCCTATTAGGGATTGAAACAATACTTGATTGATAAACTATTTGATCTTAAACCAGTGGAAATTACTCCTAATCCCTATTAGGGATTGAAACATCAAATCAGAAGAATTAAAATTAGTCGAACCTGGTGGAAATTACTCCTAATCCCTATTAGGGATTGAAACCGCTGCTCGATCGAATCGAGTGCGATCGCCTAGCCGTGGAAATTACTCCTAATCCCTATTAGGGATTGAAACACTACCCTATCCGTGTAACCAGACTTTAACTAAATATTGTGGAAATTACTCCTAATCCCTATTAGGGATTGAAACGGCTCAACCACAAAGGGAAAATTAACCGATTTAAGGTGGAAATTACTCCTAATCCCTATTAGGGATTGAAACTTGTCGAGGATGCGGCGCTGCACATCAACAGGTAATGTGGAAATTACTCCTAATCCCTATTAGGGATTGAAACAGAAACCGGCGAGACAACCTGAAAAAATCCCAATGGTGGAAGTGGAAATTACTCCTAATCCCTATTAGGGATTGAAACAATAAACAGAAACAGGCTATCCCCTGGTAGAATCCTTGAGGGTGGAAATTACTCCTAATCCCTATTAGGGATTGAAACAAAAATGCAGATTCAGGTTGGTTCGATTGTCCGAGTGGAAATTACTCCTAATCCCTATTAGGGATTGAAACTTAGAAAATAATGTTGACCTTGATATCGAAAATTACCGGGTGGAAATTACTCCTAATCCCTATTAGGGATTGAAACCCCGCTGATATCAAGCATCAAGCCGATCAATTGATGTGGAAATTACTCCTAATCCCTATTAGGGATTGAAACCTATAGTAAATTTTACTCTCCCTTCGTACTTCATGTGGAAATTACTCCTAATCCCTATTAGGGATTGAAACTTGACTGGTTAAAGGGACTCCCTCAACGCGATAGAGTGGAAATTACTCCTAATCCCTATTAGGGATTGAAACACAATTTACGATATTTTCTACGATGAGATTCATTTGTGGAAATTACTCCTAATCCCTATTAGGGATTGAAACATGATAAGAAGCCAACTGTAAGTTAGTTGTAATGAGTGGAAATTACTTCTAATCCCTATTAGGGATTGAAACATAACTAGAGTTACCACTCCCCAGAAGGATCGGACAAGTGGAAATTACTCCTAATCCCTATTAGGGATTGAAACTCTGGGTGCTGTGTTGTGCTGGTGAATCTGCGGCCGGGTGGAAATTACTCCTAATCCCTATTAGGGATTGAAACCGGAAAACTTGCATCACCAGATTAGTGAACTGTCGTGGAAATTACTCCTAATCCCTATTAGGGATTGAAACTGCTATACTCAAATTTGTAACCAAGGATAAAGAGACGTGGAAATTACTCCTAATCCCTATTAGGGATTGAAACGTTGACAATTTGACCGATAAACTCGCCGTTCTCATCAACAGGTGGAAATTACTCCTAATCCCTATTAGGGATTGAAACACGCCGAAAATGTGGATTCGCCTAATCCCGGCCTCAGGTGGAAATTACTCCTAATCCCTATTAGGGATTGAAACCTCGATTTATGCGGCTAACTGGCAACGATTACAGAGTGGAAATTACTCCTAATCCCTATTAGGGATTGAAACAGGAATTGGGGGAGGTGTAGGAGTTCCCCCACCTGTGGAAATTACTCCTAATCCCTATTAGGGATTGAAACTTGAGCATAATTTAAGTTTTCTTCCATGACTAAAGTGGAAATTACTCCTAATCCCTATTAGGGATTGAAACGGTCAGACCACAAAGGGAAAATTAACCGATTTAAGGTGGAAATTACTCCTAATCCCTATTAGGGATTAGACCTCCTGCATGAATCATGAGACATGGGTCAGTTCATAGTTGAGCAAACCAGCAATCAAGTTCAAGCGCAAGCCAAATCGCCTTCTACGGTTACGATAACGTCCTGAAAAGATCCGAAAAATTT
>NZ_MJGC01000112.1 GCF_001746915.1 Desertifilum tharense IPPAS B-1220 | reverse complement strand
TGGGGAAGAAGAGGATGGGGGGATAGGGAGGTGGGGAGATGGGGGGAAGAAGAAGGGAGTTGGGAATTAGGAGTTGGGGGTTGGGGAAGAAGAGGATGGGGAGGTGGGGGGAGAAAGCCTATTTTTTAGTGACTTTAAACTTCTTGCTTTGTACTCTGCTACCCACTTGAAACACCGCTACTGAGTAGCTACGGAACTCAGCACTTAGCCCTCCTTTCCTCACTCGGAACTCGGAACACCGCTTCGCGGAAGCAAGCTACAGAACTCGGAACTTGGAACTTACATAGCATTCTTTCCCCCCACCTTCCCATCCCCCCATCCCCCCATCCTCTCCCCCACTCAGCACTCAGCACTTTACACTCAGCACTAAGTTAAGCGCTTCTGAGGGCTACGATAGGATCGAGTTTAGCGGCTTGTCTGGCGGGGAAGACACCGAAGAATAGACCAATTCCGCCGGAAACACCGACTGCAACTGCGATCGCACCTGCTGAAACCCCTGCATTCAAGGGACTGAAAGCCCCTACTAGTAAAACGCCACCGATGCCTAACCCAGTTCCAATGGCACCACCCACGGCTGATAAAATAATCGCTTCAATCACAAACTGAATCAGAATATCCTGTTCGGATGCACCAATAGCTTTTCGCAAACCGATCTCTTTCGTGCGCTCGGTAACGGATACCAGCATAATATTCATAATGCCGATACCGCCAACAAACAGCGAAATTCCAGCAACCGCAGCCAACATTAAGGTTAATGCCCCGGTAATGCTGCCCAGGATATTCATTAAGTCTTTCTGGTTGCGAACGGTAAAATCATCTTCATCGGTAATTTTGTGCCGCAATCTTAGCAGGTTCTCAATCTGAAACTGCGCCGCCCCCATGCTTTGCTCGTCTCTCACCGAAACTGAGATAAATGTCACCTGCATCCCATAGGGTGAAGTGCGCCCTGTAATGCGGTTTGCCATTGTGGTTAAAGGGACATAGGCATTCATATCCATATTGTCCCCAAAGGTCGAACCTTTCGGTTGCATCACCCCAATCACTTGCAGGCTAACATTTTTCATCCTCACAGACTGTCCAACGGGGTTTTGATTGCCAAACAGTTGTTCTGCGAGTTCCGAACCTAAAGCAACGACTTGTTCGTTCCGCCTTAAGTCCAATTCGCTGATAAAACGTCCTCTAGCAACATCCAAATTCCGTACCGTCAGGAT
The DNA here is from genome assembly GCF_001746915.1 of Desertifilum tharense IPPAS B-1220. Lineage (NCBI taxonomy): Bacteria > Bacillati > Cyanobacteriota > Cyanophyceae > Desertifilales > Desertifilaceae > Desertifilum > Desertifilum tharense. The sequence continues at coordinate 13,306 of NZ_MJGC01000112.1, read as the reverse complement.
ATCGGGATTTGTACCCACAATGGAAGCCGAGACATTTCTGCTGCGAAAGGTCATCAGTTCGCTAGCATTCAACATCGGGGCGACAGCTTGCACAGTTGGGACTTGTTCTGCGATCGCTTCCGCATCTTCTAATACTAAGGTTTGTGGCGGATAAACCGGCCGGCTCTGGGCTTCAGGGCTGCCTGGAACAATGAATAGAACGTTTGTCCCTAGGGAGTTAACTTGATCTCCAACAAATTTCTGCGCCCCTTCACCAATACCAATCATCGCGATAACGGAGGCGTTACCAATAATAATCCCTAACATGGTTAAGGTACTCCGCATCTTATTTGCTAAGAGCGTTGTCCCTGCCATTTTGACGCTTTCGATAATATCCATCTTTCTTAGTGCTGAGTGTAAAGTGCTGAGTGCTGAGTGAGTTCCGAGTGCTGAGTGCTGAGTGCTGAGTGGGGAAGAGGATGGGGGAAGTGAGTGCTGAGTGTAAAGTGCTGAGTGCTGAGTGGGGGAAAGAGTGCTGAGTTGATAGTTACCAAGTCTTCCTCTCCCTTCTTCCCCAACCCCTAACTCCTAATTCCCAACTCCCTGCTTCTTCTTCCCCCCATCTCCCAACTCCCTTCTTCTACTGCATCTCGTTACGAATAATATTCTCTAGCCGCTGCCCTGGGGGGAGTTCGACGAAGACGCGATCGCCTGTTTGCAAACCGTCTAAAATTTGAATTTGGTTGCCAATGGTGGAACCTACGGCGACGGGTTTAAACTGAGGTTGATTGTTAGCATCGGGAATGAGAACGCCAGTTTGTCCTCGGTTGGTGACAATGGCGACGGTGGGAACCACTAAAGCATCTTCGAGTTGTTCGCCGAGGAATTTTAGATCTACGTTCATTCCCGATTGCAGTTGATCTAAACCTGTGTCAATGACCACCCGGACTTGAAAAAGTGTCACATCGCGCTCTCTAATCGCCTCTGGAGCCACTAAACGAACATTTCCTTGAAAAACTTCATTGGGGAAGGCATCCGCCACAATTTCCACAGTTTGACCGGAACGGATTTGACTGATATCGGCTTCGGGGACTTTGGCTAGCACTTCTAAGCCTTCTGCGATCGCCACAACCGAGGTTGAGGTTGCTGAAGAGGCATCGCTTGCTGAAGTGGCAGGCGTTACAAATGACCCAGCATCAGCGTATTTTTGGACGACTAACCCATCAAAGGGGGCGCGAACTTTGGTATCTTCAAGCTGAACTTCGTAAAACCGAACGTTGGCTTGGGCTTCTTGCACCTCAGCTTCAGCTCTGGCGATATCTTCGCTTCTCGAACCGTTCGCTAAAGCATCAAGGCGGCTTTGGGCTTCGGCAACGCTGGCTTGGGCTTGGGCAATCTCTTCAGGGCGCGAGCCGTTGGCGATTCGATCTAAGCGCTGTCTGGCTTCGCTGACGAGGGCTTGTTGCTGGTCTAGGGCGGCTCTGGCGCGGCGTTCTTCGTCGAGTCTGACATCGAGATCGTCGCGGGTAATTGCACCTTCAGAGGCTAGGTATTGGTTGCGGCGAACCCGTTCGGAGGCAAGATCTAGGCGCGATCGCGCTTCGGTGACTTGGGCTTCGGCTCTAGTGAGGGCGGCTCTGGCTTCGGCCACTTCTTCGCTACGGCTTCCGGCCCGCACTTGCGCTAAACTGGCTTGGGCTTGGTTGACTCGCGCTCTGGCTTCGGCGATATCTTCTGGACGGCTACCCGTTCTGACTTTATCGAGGTTGGCTTGGGCGCTGGCGAGTCGGGCTTGGGCTTGGGAGAGTTGGGCTTCAATTTCGGCGCTTTCCATGCGGGCAATAATTTCGCCGCGCTGCACTTTTTGCCCCTGTTCGACGTAAACTTCTGCAAGCCGCCCGGACAGTTTGGGGCTGAGGTTGACGCGCTTGGCAGGTTGGACGGTTCCGTTGGCGGAGATGCGAATGGTGAGATCCTGCGCTCTTACGGGAACGGTTAGTTCTTCTACAATATTGGTTCTGGGGGCATTGGCTCGCATGACGATCGCGGTAACTCCTGTTCCGCCAACGATCGCAGCGGCGACTAATCCCACAAGCCAAGGTGTTTGTTTAACAAATTTTGGATTCACAAGGGGTAATTGCATGAGGGAAGGCTCCAGCAGCGAGCATATTAAGGGTAGGGTTAAGTTCGGTCAGAAGGCGGGATGTTCAGCGATTGAGTTTGAGTTTAGGAAGTTTGTAAATGAGTGAGATTCCTGCATCGGAGCTATCCGGTTGGGGGATAGGAGAATAAATTGTTAAGTTCGGTAATATGTTTTTAAGGTAGGCGATCTCGCTAGGTTTGTGCTAGGTGAGTAGAGCGTTTTTTCAACTGGAACAGGGCTAACTTTTGGTGCGTTCTGTTTCCCATCGCTGGTGCAGTAAGGGGAGTTCTTGCTCCCAAAAGGCATGGATGTCTCGCATTTCTTCTAGACGCAAGCGATCGCGGGGTTCTCGATCGGCTAAAAGTTGCAAGCCTTTATCTGCAAGCTGGCGAAAAGCTTGGATGCGTTCGATTTGGCTTTGGTTGATCTGAGACCATGCGCCCGGTTTAATACAGAAGTAATCGCGACGTTCTCCAGGTAAGCTGACTCGATCGATCAGCCGCAGTTGAATCAGCAGGCGAGTCATGGTGCTGATCGAGCCTTTGGAGGCTTGCAAGACTTCCGTTAACTCGCTCATCGATTGATGGGAAGGTTGAGAAATTAAGAGCCAGCCAAAGATGCGCCCTGCCATTCTGGGCAGTCCCACCCGTTCAAACATTAAACCCACTTCTTCAACAAAGTGTTTCTCTTCTGGGGCGTGTTTCACTTTAAGTTGTTGAGGGAACCCGATAATCTTTTTCCATTTTACCAAGTTTTAAACGTTTAGTGAATACTGAACAAACTGACCTAATTTAAGACTTCAAGACGCAAGGGGGCGATTCCGGTAACAAACTGCGATCGCCCTTGTCAGGGAACTCAGGGTTTTTGTGTAGTTTTCCCCTAATCAGGCTACCTTGGTGATATTGGCTTTCCTGGATCTTTCTAGCTCAGGCACATTTTTGTTTTGAATGTCTAACTTTTTATCTGGAACAACCTATGACATCCCACTTACCGAATCTGTTGGTTCCAGAAACCGCAGTATCAGTAGCAGGATTAACCGCATCTCTTCAAACCCTTCTCGAACAAGAAGAAACCTTACAACAAGTGTGGGTAACGGGCGAAGTTTCGAGTGCCAGCCGCTATCCAAGCGGACTATTTTTTACCTTACAAGACCCGGAGGGGAAAGCCGCCCTGAGTTGTGTCGCTTGGAACACTAGCGTTCATAAATTATTCAAACAACCCGTTTCCGGGGAGCAGATTGTTGTCCTCGGTAGCATTCGCGTTTATCCGCCGCGCGGACAATATCAACTGATTGTCACCCAGGCGCTACCGGGGGGAGAAGGGCTGCAAGCATTGCGCTATCGGCAAATTCGCGATCGCCTCGCCGCCGAAGGACTCTTCGATCCGCAACGCAAGCGCCCCCTTCCCGCCCATCCCACCATCGTTGCGGCGATCACCTCTCCTCAAGCCGCCGCCTGGGGGGATATTCAGCGCACCCTCAAGCGTCGCTATCCGGGGTTAAAAGTCCTATTCTCCCCGGCTTTAGTCCAGGGCAACCAAGCCCCCGAAAGCCTTGTGGCTGCCATTGAACGAGTCAAACGCGATGGACGGGCGCAGGTGTTAATTGTGGCGCGCGGAGGGGGTGCAACAGAAGATTTAGCTTGTTTTAATGACGAACGGGTGGTGAGAGCGATCGCCAATAGCCCCATCCCCGTGATTGCCGGGATCGGACACCAGCGAGACGAAACCCTTGCCGACTTGGTGGCCGATGTTTGCGTCCCCACACCCACCGCCGCCGCCGTGCAAGCGGTTCCCGAACTGGCAATGCTCGAAGCAGAATATCAAGAACTCCGAGAATCGCTGCATTTAGCCATGCAACATCGCCTCGAACAAGATCGCGATCGCCTGCGGAGTCTTCGCTACCGCCTGCGCCGCTTGCAAGTCGATCGGCAAATTCAGCAAGAAATCAATGCCCTCACCTGGAAGCGCCATCAGTTAATTCAACTGAGCAACCAGCGACTGCAAAACGCCACGCAGCATTGCCAGCATCTCCAGCAAAAATTAGCCACCCTCGATCCGCATCGGATTTTACAGCGGGGTTACGCCATTGTCCGACAATCCCAAGGCAACCTGGTTCGCAGTAGCAGCGAATTGCAACTCGAACAAGAATTAGTGGTTGAGTTGGGTCAAGGTCAAGTTACAGTCAAGGTAACGGGCCTTTCAAATTCATCGAACAGAGACATCCTGAACACATGAGCGATCCGATTTTTCCCGATCCCCAGGCGGATGTTGATTGGAATTATGAAGCCACAGTGGCTCAAGTTGAAGCGATTATCGCGCAGATTGAATCGGGCGAGTTAGAACTGGCAGAAGTCTTCGATCGATTTAGTCACGCGATTCACTATTTGCAGCAGTGTCAGGCGTTTTTAAGCCAGCGCCGCCAGCACGTGGATTTGCTGATAGAAACCTTAACAGATGAACCCGAATTTTAGAGATCGGAAGACAATTTCTCCGTGCTAAGATGAGCTAGTGGAGAGTTGTTGATTAAGTCAACAGAACTAAAAGCGCGTCAATCGGCAAGCAATCTAGATTATCTGGTTATCACTCTCTACCCCATAATGGCAATCGTTGGTCGTCTAGGAATACAGAACCCCAATTCATTGAGGCAAAGCATGGCATTACAATTACCTGATAATCCCGAAAAGCAGAAAGCCCTAAACTTAGTTTTTAATCAAATTGAGAAAAGCTTTGGCAAAGGGGCGATCATGCGCCTTGGCGACGCCGCCCGCATGAAAGTGGAAACGATCGCGAGCGGGGCGCTGACTCTAGACTTAGCATTGGGGGGCGGACTGCCCAAGGGGCGCGTGATTGAAATCTATGGCCCTGAAAGTTCGGGTAAAACCACTTTAGCGCTCCACGCGATCTCGGAAGTCCAAAAAAATGGCGGCGTGGCAGCATTTGTAGATGCCGAACACGCTCTCGATCCGACCTATGCCGCCGTGTTAGGGGTCGATATTGAAAATTTACTCGTCTCTCAACCGGATACGGGAGAAATGGCGCTAGAGGTTGTCGATCAATTGGTTCGTTCGGCCGCTGTTGATATCGTAGTCATTGACTCCGTAGCTGCTTTGACGCCGCGTGCAGAAATTGAGGGCGATATGGGCGATGCGCCAATGGGGGCCCAAGCGCGGTTAATGAGCCAAGCACTGCGGAAAATTACCGGGAATATCGGTAAATCGGGCTGTACGGTGATTTTCCTCAACCAGTTGCGCCAAAAGATTGGTGTGGTGTATGGCAACCCGGAAACGACAACGGGGGGAAATGCGCTGAAGTTCTATGCGTCTGTGCGTTTAGATATTCGCCGCACGCAAACCCTGAAAAAGGGAAGCGAAGAGTATGGAATTCGCGCCAAGGTGAAGGTGGCTAAAAATAAGGTGGCTCCGCCTTTCCGGATTGCCGAGTTTGATATCATTTTCGGCAAGGGGATTTCAACGACGGGTTGCTTGCTCGATTTAGCCGAAGAAACGGGCGTCATTACTCGTAAAGGGGCTTGGTATAGCTATGAAGGCGATAATATCGGGCAAGGACGCGAAAATACGCTGAAGTATATGGAAGACAAACCCGAATTTGTCCAGAAAATTGAGGGGTTAGTCCGCCAGCAATTGGATATGGGTGCTGTCGTCTCTGCCAATTCTGTTGGGCCTGTGGATGCTGAAGATGAACAAGACTATGTTGCTTCAGAAGATGATTTAGACCTGTAAGCGATTCGTCATTGTTCGGATCGAGTCCCCTTGACTTAGGGGGATCGCTCCGACTCCGATCTAATCCCAAAACGCTATCGGTTTGAAAGTATCAGGGAATACCTAGTTAACCTAGGCGTTCCCTGATTTTTGGTTGAGAAGGAACTTGGAGGTGTCTTGAGCAGGAGGGGGTAAGATTGGGGCTGGGTTCGGGGTTCCCGGCTTTTCTGGAGCGATGCTAGCAGCTTGTTCAATTAAGCTGAGAATTTCTGGCGAAATGTCCTCAAGGGGTTGGCAGGCTTGGCAGACGAAGAAGGTGAAAGCTAGGCTGCCTAACCGGATGCGATCGCCGTCTTGCAGGGGATGGCGGTGGCGGATGGGTTCGCCGTTAACGTAGGAACCGTTACTGCTATTGAGATCGATTAAATAGAAGCGTTGGGCGTCGGCGAGGTACTGAATGACAGCATGGCGACGGGAAATCCGCTGATCGTTAATCGTAATTGCACAGGTGCGATCGCGCCCAATCAACCAAATATGTTGAGGTTGCCAAAGCATTTGGGTACTACCCGTTCCCACATTGGCAATCAAACAAGTTTGAGGTTCGCCAATCATTCCCTGAATAAACTGAGGAACGGTGACAGTCCAAGCTTGCGAGTTGGAGTTCTCTAGGCTGAGAATTTCATTTAAAAGACCTGGGTTGTGTTCGTAAAGCTTGAGAAACACTTGGTATAAATTTAAGCGTCTCTCAATGTCTTTACTCTTAAAAGCGTCAAGGGCTGCGGGGGGATAAGCCGCAAAAAGTCTAGAATGAACCATAACACATCAGCTCAGAATCATGGCTGTGGCTATTGCAGATATTGATATCGAGCGGGAGGCTGAACCTGCAAAAGGTTTCAGAGTTCCGAACGCTCTATTCACGTTCAACCAGCAAGAACGCTCAAGCCTACGCGCTACTTGCTCTTTCTGTTAGTCTACACTTCTACAGTAACTCATGCGTTAATTATGTTACACAAGAGCGATCGCTCTCGGTGTACCACCGTTTACTTTAAATATTTCATGAACTTAGCATAAAAAAACTGTAAACCTCTCAAGTTTAAGCCATCAGGGAGAGATTTTCACCTCTTCTTAGGGGGCGGCAGTTCACTTGATGAGGTTTGGGGCGGGAAGACGAGCGACTATTCGTCATCGTTTCGCTTCCCTATACAGCTTTGGCGACTCGCGAAGCAATCCCTGCGGGAATTGCGGCTTGGGAATGGCTGATACCAATCGTAGACTGAGTTTTGACTAAGTTGGCTAGCTCTTGCAATTGGCTAATGGCTTCTGCGCCTTCTAGCTTCATCAATTCTCGGTCGTCTCGCATCTCTGTCCAGGTGATGCCATAATCAGAAACCAAAAAGCGAATCAAGTGGTTATCGCCCAGGCTCACCATAAAGGAGGCACTGTTCATCTGACCGCCGCAGGTATAGCACGAAGCCAGATACCCCCGGCGCTCTAGAACAATGGCAAGCGCCTGCAAACTCATAACCAAATCTTGAACAAATTGACGGTGCTGCTCTGCTAATCTTATAAACACCTCATTTCCTCCAATCACCACACCATTTTAGATCCTTTGACTTTTTTTTATATTTTCTTAATCCTATCGTTCCCCCTCACTGGATGACTTCAGTAAAACTTCTCAATAAGTTTAAATAAATTAATAACAAAGTCTTCAATTCTGTGCATTAGCTTAGATCGGCTAATTACCTAATAAAGTAGCAGGAGCCACAATCTGAATAAATCCCCCGAACGAGTGACTGTAAGGTTGTTCAAAAACGGGATTGATAAAGAGTTCTGGTTGCTGCCAACCCAGGGTTAGCAACAACCTCTATTAATTAAAACCCCGATCGTTGGGACGCGAAGCGAGTTATTGAACTTCCCACCAACCCAATCCCGGCCCAATAAAGCGTACAGTCACCCAGAGGGCGATCATCAGACCAATTCCCCACCAAGCGCCTGTTGTTGTCCACTTAACAAACTGTTCAGCTTGGCTTTTGCTAATGGGTACCCAGGGCAAAATGTTAGCTTCTTGACCGTACTTATCTCCGAGCGCTTCCTTACGACGTTTAGCTTCACCCATAACCTAAGACTTGCAACAGAAAACAGATGGATTGATAATAGCGTCTGCTAGGGCAAGCACACCCCTTACCTTGATAAAACTTACGACAACTGTTTTGAAGCTCAGGAAAAACTTTAGGCTAACCGAATTCTTCGTAACTGAGCCACTGGGTATCTAAATAATTAATTCTAGCTAAAGGACTGAGAGCGGCAACGACTTGCTGTCCGTAACTGCGGTGCAACACGCGGCTATCCAAGAGAGCGACGACACCTTGGCGATCGCGGACGGGGGCGATCGCGCGTTGTAATTCATTCAACGCCGTTGGAAAGAGGTATAAGCGAAACCAATCTAAACGGCGGCGCTTGTAATAAGCGACCCTAGCTGCAACTAGGGGATTTTCTAAAGAAGGGATGGGTAAAGTGGCGATCGCCAACAGCACCGGAGACGGAAGAACCATCTGATGTTCCCGCCAAAACTCCCAACCCGTCACCAAAATCCCATTATCGTCCAAACAGGTTTTTTCCACCTGAACCCGCGAGCCAAACTCTGCCGCGAGAACCGAACCCACTTGCGCCTTAAGCGGCGTATCATCAACCAACAGAACCGTTAAACCCGCAACCTCCCGGTTCACCCCCAGCAAAGACCGCATCTGTTTTAGTAAGGCCTGTTGAAATTGGGGCGTATTCGGTAAAGGCAACCCTTCCGGTAAATAGAGATGAATGAGTTCTTGATGGCGATCGAGAGAAAACTTAACGCACGTCAGATCGCCTAACCCCAAATTTCCCCGATAAATCTGAGCTTCTGCTTCTAAATCTAGCGCCCCCCCAATTAGAACCACCGGCTGTTGCAACCAAACCGGACTCAAGATCGAAGCTAACTCCAGGGGAGCGCAAAACAGGGAAAATTGACCTTGACGGCGCGCCACCTCTACCCAAAGGAGTTGTTCGGGAAGTGCAAACGCCTCCGCAAAGGTTTGCCAAGTTGGAGTTAAGGCAGAATAAGTAGTTTGCGAGATAACCTGCAACAAATTTCTGAGAATTGTCTGTTCGCGATCGTCGAGCAAGTAACACTCGTAGGGGTTTGCGGGGTGTTGAAACACCGCCTTGGTTAATTGCACCCTAGCATCGCGAATGGCGTCCGCCGCATCGGGACAAGCTAACATCAGATCGTTCCAGTCTGTGGGGTGCAGAGCAACCGTGAGTTGCTGGCGCGTCCAGCGTTCGAGATCCTCCACTCCATCTAAGATAGTGGGAATTTGCTCTGGGAACTGTTGTCGATTGAAAAGACGGTCTTTTAACCAAGTTTCTGGGGAGACAATAAATAGTCCCCGAAACTCAGAACCCGGCCAGCGATCGCCCGTTTGAATTGCTTTTGGCGTATCGATCCATTGTTGCAGTCGGGGAATTTCCACCATCAACAGGCGTTGCTGAACGCTTGGCGGCGCGACGAGAATGACGGGTTCGGGCCACATCAGCACGGGAACTAGGTAGCTAAGGCGATGTCGTCCTTGATATTCGCCAAATATCCCCGTTTGAATTAAGGCACTTCTTCCCAAGCGCAAAGCACGAGCCACTAACCGCGCCATCGTCAGTTGATGGGGCCAGGAGGGTTCGCCAGAGGAACGCAGGAAGGCGCGGAGTTGCTGGTGGACTTCTACCTCAATCACAGGTTTGCATCTTGGGGGTTATAGAGTGACTTGTTCTATTTTGACATCTGCCACCCCAGATATTGGCTGATGGGTTGGAGAGGGGAAATTTGCCCATTGCAATTTTTTGGGGAACTCTAATCAGAACTTTCTGTAAAATATTGCTCTGGTTCCGCTTCCAACCTGGAGATCCCAGGCTCGGTTGTTGTGCTTTGCGGAAAATACTGTCCGATCTGGGTATAAATTAGAGACCTTACTTTTGGAATAACCTTCAGTTTAGATTCCCAATGAGCAAGATTTCTCTAGTGAGTGGTATGAGTTTAACTGCTTTTTTGCTGGCGTCTGGAGCGCCAAGCATGGCTCAGGATGCAGCCGCGCGGTTAACTGCTAATTCCGGCGCTCAAGTGAACATTCGCAGCGGGCCTGGAACGAATTTTAGCCTTTTGCACTACGGTTATGCAGGTGACTCGGTAAGAATTCTAGAAACCAACAGGGGTCAAAATGGGACTTGGCATCGGGTTCAGTTTACGCAGTCTGGTGCTAGGGGTTGGGTGCGGAGCGATTTTCTGCTACAAGGCTCTGCGAACGTTAGCGCAAGCTGTCATGCTGAAATTACCAAAGTGCGCGATCGCTTTAATAATACGCCCAATGCCTTTTTGCGGAGTCTTTCTATCGATCCCGACTCTTTAGCACCTGGAAATCGACCGATGGCGATCGCCTTTTCTATCGGCGGACGCGGCCAGGATGATATTCTATCTTCGGGTCGGATGTTATTAAGCCTCAGTCAAGGCTTAATTCGCGAATGTGGCAATACCAGCGCGGTGAGATTTCATTCCGACTCCTCCGGCTGGCACGAAGTCTATGGTTTAGTTAACGGTACGGTTAGAGGCTTTACCTGTCGCGGCGATGATGGACAAAGACTCCGTTGGGGTGAGTTTAACTGCGGCATTTAACGAAATTTAAGCTAGAGTAGCGATTGTTCAGGCTTTTGCTGAGGGCGATCGCTACTCTACTTTTTCATAGGGAGTTGGTTAAGTTTGGGAAGTTCCGACTAATGGGGTTGACACCTCTGAAGCATTGCGGATAGCTTCAATTGCCATCAAAATTGCTTCTGGGGTGGCGGGTAGCGCCAGGGGGATATAATCAGCTTGACCGAATTCTGCAATAGCGCTTCTAATGGCTTCTCGTACAGACATGGCTAGCATAAATGGGGGTTCGCCTACGGCTTTGCTACCGTAGATGGTGCCATCTTGGGAAGCGCGTTCTAATAAGTGGATGTGAAACTGTTCGGGAATTTCGCTAATGGTGGGAATTTTGTAGGTACTGGGTGCAAAAGTTCGCAGCCTACCTTGATTGTCCCAGACTAATTCTTCCATTGTTAGCCAACCCATCCCTTGGACAAAACCGCCTTCAATTTGTCCGATATCGACAAGGGGGTTCAGGGAAGAACCGACATCGTGAACGATATCCACTCTGAGGAGTTTAAAGTTGCCTGTAAAGCCATCAATTTCTACTTCGCTGACTGCTGCACCGTAGGCATAGTAATAGAAGGGGGTTCCGGTGTTAGTATTCGCATCCCAGGTTAAATTGGGGGTACGGTAGAACCCTGTGGCAGAAAGACTGATGCGATCGCAGTACGCTTGACTGACGACGGCCTCAAAGGTAACTTTAGACTGGGGATCGCTGCGACCGTAAACCCAATCGTCTTCAAAAACAATCTCTTCTGTCAATACTTCCAGGGATTTATGGGGATGAGAGTCTTGCAGGAGTTGCGCGGCGACAGGGGCTAATCGTTTTTTCAGGGTTTCGCAAGCATCTTTAACGGCTTGTCCGTTTAAGTCAGAACCGCTAGACGCCGCCGTTGCTGAAGTATTGGGGACTTTATCGGTACTGGTTGGCATCATCCGGAAGCGTTCGATTTTCACCCCCAATGCACGGGAAGCGACTTGCAGCATTTTGGTATGTAACCCTTGTCCCATCTCCGTCCCGCCGTGGTTGAGTTGGATGCTGCCATCGGTATAAATTAGAATTAAGGCCCCGGCTTGGTTGTAGAGGAGTTTATTAAACGAAATCCCAAACTTAACGGGGGTAATCGCTAAACCGCGCTTACAGTGGGGATGGGTTTGATTAAATTGGGCGATCGCGCTTTTCCTTTCGGTAAAATTAGATCGTTCCTGAACTTCTTGCCAAATCCTAGCAATGCGGTTGTCGCGAACTTCCTGGCCGTAGTGGGTGGTATTGGTTTCGCCCGTGCCATGATAGAAATTGCGATCGCGAATTGTTTCTGGCGGCAGTTGCAACACCCTAGCAATCCGATCGATAATCTCTTCAATCACAATCATCCCCTGCGGCCCGCCAAACCCGCGAAAGGCAGTATTTGAGACTTTGTGCGTTTTGGCAATTTGCCCTACAACCTTGACATTTGGCAAATAATATGCATTATCAACGTGTAACATCGCCCGCAACAACACCGGAGGCGACAAATCTAAACTCCATCCCCCATCCGCATAGAGATTCACATCCAGCGCTTGAATCTTCCCAGATCCGTCAAATCCCACCTGATATTTCCCTAGAAAACCGTGACGTTTTCCGGTGAGAATCATATCGTGGTGACGCCGTAACTTCAGCCTTGCAGGTCGGCCCGTCTTATACGCAGCAAGCGCTACTAACGCTGCAAACGGGTTCGCCTGGGTTTCCTTCCCCCCAAACGCGCCTCCCATCCGCAGACAAGTGACATTGACTTGATTAATCGGAACCCCAAGCACTTCTGCAACAATATTCTGAGTTTCCGAGGGGTGTTGGGTAGAAGAATAAATTTGATAATGACCTTCGCCATCGGGAATGGCCCAACTGGTGTGGGTTTCTAGGTAAAAATGGTCTTGTCCATTCATCAAGACTTCACCTTGCAGCCTGTATTCAGATTCCTGCAAAGCCTCTAAAGGGTTTCCATGTTTTATAACTTGGGGTTGATTGTGAAAACTGTTGGCTGCGATCGCACTTTCTATCGTTAAAATCGGTTCTAGCGGTTCGTACTCAACAACCACTTTCTCCGCCGCAAGTCTAGCCGCTTCTTCAGTTTCTCCCACCGTCCATACAATAGCCTGTCCCCAGTAACTCACCTCAGTGGTAGGAAACAACACCTCATCATGGATAATAGGGCCTGTATCATTGTGTCCGGGGACATCCGCCGCCGCCAAAACGGTAACTAACCCCTCAACGCCATAAGCCGCTTGCACATCAATCCGCAATATCCTAGCGTGGGCATAAGGCGAGATAACTGGATAAAGAGACAGCATCCCGCTAGGCTGGCGCTGTTCGTCAGTGTAAACCGCTTTTCCAGTAACGTGATGTTCGGCGCTTTCGTGGCTTCTGCGTTTCATAGATTTAGTGCTTCTCTGAGTGCTGAGTGTAAAGTGCTGAGTGCTGAGTGAGTTCCGAGTTCCGAGTTCCGAGTGGGGAAGGGAGTGCTGAGTGGAAAGTGCTGTTGCTTTAGTCTCCGCGTAGCGGTGTGCTGAGTGGGGAATAAGTCAGTATTAACTTCAATTCCCCTTCTTCCCCAACTCCCAACTCCCAACTCCCAATTCCCTTCTTCCCCCCATCCTCTTCTTCCCCAACTCCTAACTCCCCTCTTCCAAAGCTAGTTTAATTTGCTGATAGCGTCGTTCTTGATCGTGGCGGATACTTTCGTATTGGTTGCCTAAACCGGGTGCATCCCAGCGATTTCT
>NZ_MJGC01000111.1 GCF_001746915.1 Desertifilum tharense IPPAS B-1220 | reverse complement strand
ACAAGACCACTGTTTGAGGTACTTATTCTTCAGCATCGTTGTTGTCTACCTCCACTGGTTCTACACTTAATTTTCTCCTGATTGTTGATGAGCACTCACATCTACGTTATAAACCTACACCTGTCAGACCCCCCCATCCTCTTTACCCCAACTCCCAACTCCCAACTCCCAATTCCCAAAAAAATAGGGCTGCATCCTATAGAGGAGACAGCCACTTATGCAGAGACTTGCAATACTTAGACAAAGTTTTAGCAAGGGGAATAATAGAGCTATTCCATTCCATTGCTAGGATCGTTTGAGGCGAGTAAATCATCGGGGTCTACATAGTGGCATACGGCATCATCTAAACAAATTAATGCCCAACCGGATGCATCAATTTGCATGAGTTTATAGTCATTTTCTTGAACAAAAAAGCCTTTATGGTTGCGTGTTTCTGGTTTTACTGAAACGTTATCATAAGACATAAGATTTAACTCCCGATCGAAAAAGTGAGGAACGACGATCCCTGGGGATCGCCTTGAATTCATCAAATCTTATCATTAAAGGTCGAGAAAATTATATAAACTTATTCAACTTATATTTACAGCTTATATAGTTTTGAAAATTTTTGTTGCTTAAAGCCCCTTTGCGGGGCGGGCGAGAAAAGTCCTTACGACTCAAATAGCCAGTTCTGTACGCGTTTGAGGCTATCCCAATCGGGTTTTCGTTGTAACCCATCTTCAATATTCTCTTGGACTTCCTGGCGCAGTTCTGAGACAGCCGTCACAATCGACTGAACGATATCAATGTGTTGGCGTACGCCTTTTTGACCGATTTCCAGCATGGCGATCGCCAAATTAATGCGGGCTTGGGGGTCTTCAGGATTGAGTTTAACTGCTTTTTGGGCAGCTTTGTAGGCGGACTTGGGTTTATCTTCTAACAGATATAACCAGGCTAAACAAGTCCAAGCGGGGCTGCTTTTCGGAGCGCGATCGCAAACATCTTTAAACACAGGAATCAGCGTTGCTGCGGACTCTCCTTCCTGATAGCGTCTGAGTCCCTCATCAAAAATCGATTCTGCGGTTTGAGTCATGAGTGATTCACTACGGCCAAATAATGCATTCAAGAGCGGGTTCAATCCAGGTTAGCTGACCAACCTGGATCGAGGAAACCCTGTAGCAGTGTAGCAGTTTCCGCTTGCTTAAGCCGAGAATGATTTACCGCAACCGCAAGATTGAGTCGCATTGGGATTGGTAAACTGAAATCCCCCTCCAATCAAGGCATTGCTGTAATCTAGAACTAAGCCATACAAATACAGCAAGCTTTTGGGGTCGCACACCACTTTAAAGCCACCGTATTCGTAAACCTCATCCTTTTCTTGGATATTGCTAGGATCTTCAAAATCCATCATGTAAGATAAACCGGAACATCCGCCTTGACGCACGCCAACCCGCAAACAAAGGTCTTTCCCTTGCTTGTCTCGCAAAGCCGACAAGTGCTGCCGCGCCGCATCGGTCAGTTGAATTCCGCTAGTTGCTTGTGTCATCCGTGAGTGAAGCTCCTATAATCAGGTTCGAGAAAGAGCGTAAATACCAAAGTTTTTCTAAAGTTTTGCCGCGATGGGCAATTTTCTCGACCTTCCTATTTTAAAACAGGATTAACCGTACGAAGCGAGATCGCGCCTGCAATCCCCGATTCCCGATCGATCCATCCTTATAAAATTAGGTTTTATCCCCATCCAGAGAAGGCGATCGCCTGGACTCTACCCGCAGCCGCGCTCAACAGAACCAAGAATCCCTGCGCCTTTCGGTCGGGGATTGTGTCAAAATCGGGATCTACGATAGACGCAGATCGGCTACATCTGCGGTGTTTAATTCTCTTGACCAAGTTTATGACAACCCTGAATCGTTCAACCTGCCGTCGCCTCAAGCAACTTCCACAACTGCCTAGCGTGTGGGAAGGCGATCGCCGCACGATCGCAGCTCATCTGGCTGTCGATACGGACGGACAAGAACGGTTACTTGCCAAAGAAGAAGCGCAAGGCGAGTGTATCCTCTGGGTGGATGGTTCTGAAGGCGTTGTTCGGGCGATGGATGTCGTGACTGAGAATATCGGCCCTGAAGCGATCGTTCGTACCTTACTCAAAGCGATCGAGTCTCCCCACAGTCCCGCCCAACCGTCACTCCCGCAAAAGATCGTGGTGCGCGATCGCGAAATTCAATTTTACCTGCGCGGCGTATTGCAAGACCTGGGCATTAATATCGAGTACGTCCCGCATTTGCCCTTAATTGACCAACTATTTAACGAATTTCAAACCGACGTTCGCGCCGAACCTCCAGACATTCCCCCAGAGTATGCCGAATTACTCGCCGAAAAAGCCCGCAATATTTGGCGGTTAGCCCCTTGGCGCATTTTAGGCGAACATCAAATCCTCGCCATTGAACTCAACTGCTGCGATACAGACACGCTCTATGTCTCCATTATGGGAATGTTAGGGGAAGAGTATGGGATTTTGTTCTATCGCTCTTTAGAGTCCCTCAAGCAGTTTCGTGCCACGGTACTCGCGCATTCCGAGATGGAACATCTCGAAGAGGCTTTTCTTAAGCAAGACTGCCTATATATAACCTTCGAGGCACGCGAAGAAACCTTATTTTTGGAGGAAGATGAAGACATCGATCTGGCCCATTTACCTTGGTCAGAAATCGAGGCCAGTTTTGGCACTCTCCACCCCTTAGAAGGCTTGCGAGCGATCCTGCATACCGAAGAAGCCCAATTAATGATTATCGCCTTAGAAAGCTTGCAGCGCTTTTTTAAGGCCAGTCGCAAGCAACTCTCGCTAGAAGAGTTTCCGGCATTAAACCGCCGCTATCGCGTCCCCTTTCCCCAAACTCAAGGCGATCCCTCTACCGTAACCGTGCAGGTGAAAACTTTGCCAGAGGTGGCGCTAGAACTGTTTGATATGGTAGAAAACTCTTCGATTGACGAGGATGAAGAGGATGAGTTCTGGGAACTGCCAGTTCCGCTGCTGTGGGACGAACCCGTACCGGATAACGCGTTTCGCAGTGTGGGGGTGGTTCCGTGGGAGGCGTTAGAACAGTTGCGCCAAAAAGCAGGCTTTTACCAGGCGGCGACAGAAGCCATTCAACCGGAGGGGGAAGGGTTTCCAATTATTCTGATTCAAACATCTAAACCCAAGGCGAAGGGGATTATTAAATCCTTGCAAGAGGCGGGAGGTATCCGTCAAATTGGGTTGTTAAGTAGCGATCGCGTTGACTTAAGCCTGTTCTTAACGGGGGATGGTAACGTGTATGTCGATCCGCTAGACTCGAATACTTTAGAGTCGGAGGTGATTCGCTCCTCCTGGGATGAGCTATGCCAACAAGCTCAGGGCTATTGCGGTTTAATTATTGCACGGGGATTTCAAGGAGCTTCGCGGGGCAATCCTCAACCCAAGGATATGTTAGCCCTGTTTGAAGCGCGATCGCTGACGATTAAAGATATCGGACTGGGGGGGTTGCTGTGAGGGGGTTGGCGGAGGTTAGTACCAATCTGCGATCGCCAAACCTTGCACTCTAGAAAACTCATTGACATTATGAGTGACTAGAGTTGCCTGAAGTGCGATCGCGCTTCCAGCAATCAAAATATCAATTGAACCAATGGGTGTCCCTTATTGCTCTAATTGAGCGCGAATGGTTGCGGCTGCTATAGCTTGCTGCCGATCGAATGGTACTAAATTAACTTGATTCAGGAGTTGCTGGAGTTGCTGAATTCTTCGAGTTGGCGATGCGGATTTGGCAATTCCCACCTGTAATTCAAACAGAACAATTGTAGAAATGATAATGGCTTGGGGAACAACATTCGCAAGATTGTGGGCAACCTGCCCTTGCCCTTTGAAATAGTAGATTAGAGTATTGGTATCTAAAACGTACATTTAAAGACTTTCCCGCAAGATATCCTGTCCTGACGGGCTGCGAATCTCTTCTAAACTTGGAAAATCATCCCCCCAACTACCAGCTAGGGAATAGACTAACGCTGACCATGAAGCTGACGCAACCGTTGGATCGGGAGACTCCGCGCTTCGGGAGCGATCGCGAATTTGTTGAGCAAATGCTAGAATCTCGCTGGCTTGGTCTTGCGGAAGAGACTTTACCAGTTCATAGACCTGTTCGGCAATCGACATGAGAGTGGCTCCAAAATAATGAATGTCTGATTTTCTGCGCTATCCCGATTGTGCAGTCGATAGGAGTGCCTTCATTATAAAAATCTGGGATATTTTCGAGGGGTCTTCTACTGTGAAGGTCGGCTTCAGTCGCAATGTCTGTTAAAATTCATTAAGCAAGATTCATTAATCAACTAGAGTGTAGGATGCGAGTTGCGATCGTTGGAGCGGGGTTAGCAGGTCTAGCAACAGCTATCGACTTAGCGGATGCAGGTCATGAGGTCGAAATCTTTGAATCTCGTCCGTTTGTTGGCGGTAAGGTCGGCAGTTGGGTAGATGCGGATGGCAACCATGTTGAGATGGGATTGCACGTCTTTTTTGGCTGCTATTACAATCTGTTTGAACTGATGCAGAAAGTCGGCGCTATCGATAGCCTGCTGCTGAAAGACCACATCCACACCTTTATCAACCGAGGCGGCGTCACAGGCGCTTTGGACTTTCGCTTTATCACTGGCGCGCCGTTCAATGGATTAAAGGCGTTTTTCACCACCTCCCAACTGTCGCTACAAGATAAACTGCAAAATGCGATCGCCCTCGGCACCAGCCCGATCGTCCGAGGTTTGGTAGACTTTGAAGGAGCCATGCGAACCATCCGCGACTTAGACCGGATCAGCTTTGCGGACTGGTTTAGAAAACAAGGCGGTTCCCAAGGTAGCCTCAAGCGCATGTGGAACCCCATCGCCTACGCTTTAGGATTTATCGATACCGAGAAGATGTCAGCGCGTTGTATGCTGACAATTTTCCAACTCTTCGCCGCCAGAACCGAGGCTTCGGTGTTGCGGATGTTGGAAGGTTCCCCGGATGAATACCTGCACCAACCGATTTTGCGCTATTTAGAAGCCAGAGGGACGAAAGTTTATACCCGTCGCCGCGTTCGGGAAGTTCAATTTCGCGAAGAAAACGGCAAAACCCACGTCACCGGAATCGTTGTGGCGCAAGGGGAAACCGAAGAACTCGTTACGGCTGACGCCTATGTCGCCGCCTGCGACGTTCCCGGAATTCAACGCCTCTTACCGGAAGCTTGGCGCAAATGGTCGGAATTTGACAACATTTACAAGCTAGATGCGGTTCCCGTCGCCACCGTTCAACTGCGGTTTGATGGGTGGGTGACAGAACTCAACGATCCGCAACAGCGCCAACAACTGCAAAAAGCCGCAGGAATTGATAATTTACTCTATACGGCGGATGCCGATTTCTCCTGTTTTGCCGATCTCGCCTTAACCAGTCCCAGCGATTACTATCGAGAAGGACAAGGTTCGCTGTTGCAGGTTGTTCTCACTCCTGGCGACCCATTTATTAAACAAAACAATGAGGCGATCGCGCAACATGTCCTCAAGCAAGTCCACGATCTGTTCCCCTCTTCGCGAGAACTGAACATGACTTGGTATAGTGTCGTTAAGCTGGCGCAATCTCTCTATCGCGAAGCACCGGGAATGGACCCCTATCGTCCTCCCCAAAAAACCCCCATTCCGAATTTCTTCCTTGCGGGGAGTTACACCCAACAAGACTACATCGATAGTATGGAAGGTGCGACCCTTTCCGGTAAACAAGCTGCCAAAGCGATTTTAGAATCGATTTCGGCTTAAACTCCCATTCCCGATTCCCAAACATGACAGACTGGTTAGAACATAGCGTTCAAGTAGAAGTAGCAGTCCCCATTGAAACCTCCTGGGAACTGTGGTCCGATTTAGAACAGATGCCACGCTGGATGAAGTGGATAGACTCAGTTAAGGTTTTAGAAGATAATCCCGATCTATCGCGTTGGAAACTCGCTACTGGTGGTTTAGAGTTTAGCTGGCTATCCCGCATCCTCAAGCTTGTTCCCCATCAAATCATTCAATGGGAATCAGTGGATGGTTTACCCAATCGCGGCGCAATCCGCTTTTACGACCGCCACGGCAGCAGTATCGTTAAACTTACGGTAGCCTATGCCATTCCCGGTATCCTAGGTCAGCTTATGGATAATCTGTTTCTCGGTCGCGTGGTAGAATCGACCATTCAAGCCGATTTAGAACGCTTCCGCGAATACGCGCTGAAACACGAGGGTTCTAAGGCTTAATCAGTTTAAACTTGAGCAATTTCCTCTGGTTTGAGGTGGATGGGTAAAACTGCTAGGACATCCAGATACCACCACCAACGCTGCGGGGGGATAGCTTGCTCGTTTCGTCTTCCTGGGAGGTTGATGAAACGCGAGATTTCCCGATCAAATTCCGGTGCTTTTGCTACCAATTGGCGATCCGCGTTGGCTAGTAATGCTTTCTCTTCAGAACTGAATTGCGTTTCAATTTCCAAAATGCGATCGCGCATCTCCAGCATTTCTAAATGCTCTGCACCACTCACATCAGGAAAATCAACGCTGACGCAATAGTTTTTTAAAAGAGGATTCATATCTTTAACTCCTGAACTGAACCCCAGTAGAAGAATTGTGGCTTACTCAGATAACGTTCGGGGTTATCGGGAGGGAATGCTGTTTCTAAAACGCCATCTAAGCCAATCATGACTAACCAAACTCTATTTTCTATAATAGCGACTAATGTAGGATAAATTATGGTTTCATGTCTATAAAGATAAACTTTAGCATCGCGACTAGTGACAATAGAAGTGATGATAGCATTATATTGTGCGAGGGTAGCTTCCTGGGGTAAATGACCTAAATTAATCCTTTTCTGCAAGTGAGGGATTGATTTTTGAGGTTTCCAAATAACTTGTTTTCTGATTTCCTCAATGGCTTGAATAGTAGCGATTTGGGTGGCTTCATCTACAATCACTTTATCTTGTCAACCTCCTTAGCATTTGAAATTTTAAGAAATTAAGAGTCTAATTGTTCTAAAACTGCTTTTGGGGATAGCTTATCTTTAAACCAGATAATTTTGGCGGGAGTATCTTTGAGTTTAACTCCGGCTTTTTCTAGGTTTAAGCGTTCGGAAATAGCCAAAATCAAGTTATCGCAATCGGAACGGCGGACTTGATAGAATTTCTTTTGGAGATATTCAAGACGCCAGTATCCTACAATTTCTAATAGGTAGTTTCTGCCATCGGGATGAACGAGGCGAAAATCGGGAATCATGACGCTACCCGGAATGGGGATTAAATCAACTTCGCGTTCTAATACCCAATCGGTTTTGAGTTTATCCCAACGATTGGCGAAGGCTTCTTCTAACATGCTGTCATAGGTTTTGTCAGCGGAATAATGGCTGACTAAATTGCATTGGGAGTCTAAACTAAAAAAGCCTTGTTTGCTAGCACCCGTGTAATAGTCGCGGGTTTGGAGGGTGGCTTGCAAACTCCATTTGGTGACGTGCAATAAGGCGGGAATTAATTTGGCGATCGCCAATCCGTAGCGCGTGCTAGACTTGAACAAACTGGCAGGGCCATCAATGGTAATCGTAAACCCATGATCGGCATCGCCTTCAATATATGCCATCAGTTGAAACAACTTTAGATAGCGGAATAACAGCTTATACTCTCCGGGAACGTTGCGATGTGCGGTGATTTTGATATTCGTGGCTCTGTAAAAGATACCTTGAACTTGAGATAAGTTGTAGCGGTGAATTAAACTCTCGGCGTCGGGGGTATCAAATTGCGTCAAAATTCGGTTTTCAAATAAGTCTGCATATAAGCCATTTTGGATATCTTGCGGTAAAATTTCTCGCTTTAATTCTTGGCTTAAAAGGATTGACAAATTTGATAAAGTTTGCTTAGTAGCTTCTGGACTGGGGACGAGTTTCGCTGAAGTGGTGAATACTTTTTGTCGCAGAATGATAGGTTCTAAAGGACTAACGATTTCAAAGGTACAAAAGCCACTTTTGAGGAGATGTGCCAGTCCGCGTATAATTCGGAAGTCAGGGCGATCGCCCTCAAAATCGAGTAAGATTTGATCGAGTTCGCCTTGGCGTTTTCCGACACATTCTTGAAAGCAATCAATTAAATCGTTCGCTAGGGTAATGTTGCGGGAGTCGAGGGGGAGTCTTTTTGGGATGATGGTTTCCCCGTTTTGACGATGGCTGAGGAGTTCAGTAGGAAGCATATTAGTAGAAAGTGCTGAGTGCTGAGTGCTGAGTGGAAAATCAAGTAGAAAGTGCTGAGTGCTGTTGCGTTAGCTTTTGCGTAGTAGTGTGTTGAGTGGGAAATCAAGTAGAAAGTGCTATTGCGTTAGCTTCCGCGTAGCGGTGTGCTGAGTTGACCTTGATTAGGTTTATTGTTGAGTGGAAATCAGCTATACATCCCAGTCTTGGGAATCTTCGGCGGCGCGTTTCGTTTGGTTCTGGTTGTTGCCGTAGAATAGGGGTAAGTTTTCGATATTGCTATCGGCTTTTTTGGGTTTATTGGGGAATGGCGTAACATTGCCTTTGCGACGTTCGGCGGTACGTTCTTCGCTGGTTTCTTCGGTAATCACTTCGTAGAGGATGGCTTGTTTATTCTGTTGAGTGCCTTTTCGCAAAACCCGTCCTAGGCGTTGAATATACTCGCGTTTAGAGCCTGTTCCTGATAGAATAATGGCTACCCTAGCATCGGGGACATCTACGCCTTCATTGAGAACATGGGACGCCACTAACGCTTGATATTCGCCTTGGCGAAATCGAGTGAGAATTTCATGGCGTTCTTTGACGGGAGTTTGATAGGTAATCGCGGGAATCAGAAATTCTTGGGAGATGCGATAAACTGTAGCGTTATCGGCGGTAAAAATTAGCATCCGTTCCGGGTAATGTTGTCCGAGTAGGTCTGCTAAAATGCGGATCTTGCCATCAGTGCCAAGGGCGATATCTTTAGCTTCCCGATGCGCTAGCATGGCTCTACGTCCGCCTGGAGAACGACAGCTAGCTTGGACAAAACGCTGCCAGCCTTGGATGCTACCCAGGGAAATATTGGCTTCTTGTAAGAATTGGTTGCGAGTGGCGATTAGGGAATTGTAGCGATCGTGCTCTTGCTTAGACAGTTTAACCTTAATCTGGACAATCTTATGTTCGGCGAGGGCTTTCCCCGATAACTCTTCGGCAGTTTTGCGATACACCACCTCGCCTAAGAGTAAGTCTAGATCGCGATCGCGCCCATCGGATCGTTCTGGCGTCGCCGTTAGCCCCAACCGATAGGGAGCGATAGAATATTCAGCAATGACCCGACTAAAATCTGTGGGTAAATGATGGCACTCATCGCAAATCAATAAAGCATACCTCGCGCCTAACGCTTCAGCATGAATAGCCGCACTATCATAGGTTGCCACTAAAATTGAGGTTTTATCCCGCGAACCTCCCCCCAGTAACCCCACTTCCGCATCAGGAAACGCCGCCTGGAGATGAGCATACCACTGGTGCATTAAATCCAAAGTTGGCACCACAATTAAGGTACTGCGCGGCGTGGCTTGCATCGCCAGTTGTGCTAAATAGGTTTTTCCCGCCGCCGTCGGTAACACCACCACCCCCCGACGCTGCGCTTGTTTCCAGGCGCTTAAGGCTTCCTGTTGATGCGGGTAGGGTTCCATTTCAAAGGCGGGAAGCAATTCTATCGGGTGAAAGGCTTTGGCTTCATCCTCAAATTCAGTTCCCTCTGCTTGCATGGCTTCAATCAGGGGACGATAATGAATCCCCAAGACGCGGAATTTCTCAACGCGATCGTCCCATGTTGCATAGTCTACCCAAGCTTTCCCTTGGGGTGGGGGATGCAAGAGTAGGGTTCCGCGATCGAATGTTAGTCTGGGAAGTCGAGGCATTACTGGAGTGCTGAGTGGAAAGTGCTGAGTGCTGAGTGGGGATGGGGGGATGGTTTTTTGAGAAGTGGGTGGGTTCTTATCTACGATTTAACCAGAAACTCGGTTTATTTTTCGGTGGGAAGTCAAGCAAGAGTAAGCAAGGCTTTGGGTGCAGCTATTTATTATCCATTAGACCATTAACCGATTACCTTTAAAGAATCCTAACCTCGTAAGACAGGGTAAAACAACGATGCAATCAGCACTCAGACAAGCAGCAATTGTGAAACCGGGTGGTATTGTGGAAGTGCGATCGCCGGATCTCGCACCCGGAACCCGCGTAGAAGTCATCGTCATTGTCGAAGATTCAACCCCAGCGCGATCGCTTCGTAGCATTATTGGAAGTGGTAAAGGCTGCTTTAGCACTCCTCAAGCGGCTGATGAGTTTATTCATCAGGAGCGCGAACGTTGGTCTTTCTGAATACAATACTAGGAACGCGAGTTTATCTAGATACGAATATCTTTATCTATGCGTTTGAAGGATATCCTGAGTTCGCAACACGACTCGCAGAACTGTTTACGCTGATTGATGAGGGAAGCGTTAGTGCGGTTACAAGCGAGTTAACTTTGGCAGAAGTTCTAGTTAAACCCTTTATCGATAATAATCAGCATCTGCAACAAGTATACCAGCAAGCTTTACAGAGTATTGGGGGATTAGAGGTTATTTCCATCGGTCGTCCAGTTTTGATAGAAGCGGCTAGAGTGCGATCGCACTCTTCTTCTTTGAGGCTACCAGATGCTATTCATGGCGCAACTGCTCTATTGTCGGGTTGCAGTACCTTTTTAACAAACGATCGCCGACTCTTGAGTTTACCAGGGTTACAAGTGGTTATCTTCTCGGAATTGACCTAAAATTGCGATCGCCGTCACTCGCTTTCCTGGGGAGTCGTCACTGGGAACCCCTCCGCAATATCACGCAGACTCTACTAACGCTATCACCTGGAAATTGGGGAATCTACCCGATACTAAAGATATCGAGTTCAGGTGATACCGATGCCTCAAGTAATCCTCCTCCCTACCGCACTCTCTGAAATGTTCGCTCAAATCAGTAACACAGGTTGCATCACCAAAGCCGATCGCTATGGTTTAATGGCTGCTATCCTGGATGAGTCTTTATCTGACGAAGAGAAAAGCGCTCTCAACCGCTTGCTCAGAGCGATCGCCAAAGGACGCCTTTCCTTAGTTGATGAGATTTCCTGCGTTCTCTAAACCTTAGCTAGGCGTCGTTTTGATATAAAGCAGCGGTACTGCCATCACTATAGCCGCTATGAGTAAGCCAAAGGTGCCCCGAACAAGTAAGTTGATGTTGAGAAAGCCTAAGAAAAAGGTAAACGCGATTACTTGTTTGTACAGTAAGTCTTCTTGAAAATTGCGATCGCCCTTCACGACAGTTTTCACCCCCATAAACCCAACCGATGCTAAAATCGCCACAATCGGATGTATAGGAACGATACGCATCGTCAACACAAAACCCATAAGGGAAAGCAACAAGCAGTCTAACCAGAATTTGGGATTTTTCAGTTGCGCTAACCAGAATTTTTGAGTCGTATATTGCGCGAGTTTGAGTAAAACTAAATCAGAAACCGTAGGCTGTGCCGATTTTAAATCGCAGCAATACGTCCATTCTGGCTTTTGTTTTCCTTGGATTTTGCCAGAAACTTTCATGGTTTCAATCCGCTTAAACGCAAGTTCTTTGACTTTCTCCGTAATCTCTTTGACAATAAACGGATAATTGACTGGGGTGGATTCTTCCCGGTTAATGACGATACTCAGTTGATTTTTAATCAGATTGACGTTCCCCGTTAGCCAGTATTTCTTGAGAATCTCCTGAATGGATTCTTTTAATTCTAATTCTGGGTTTCGAGGAGAAACCTCAACCGCATTGGGTGAGGCTGTTACTAATGCAGAAGCCATCGTTTTTGGGGGTATTTTCTGCTGAAGGGCTAGGGAAAGAAAGCCGGCTGCACTGGAATTTGGAGGTAAAGAGTTTGCATTTAAGCTATTTAAAACTGAAGTGGCTGAAGGAAAGCGATTTTTAATAGCAGGTTCCAACATTTTATCAAGAACTCTCGCCAATTGAGAACTAATAGGCGTTCTAAGATAATGTCGCCAAACCCATTTTCCTTCGGTACTATCAAATAGATCGAAGGGAGGAATTTGTGTCAGCAAGTGAACGCAAGTCACGCCTAAACTATAGATATCGCTAACTGGGGTGGCTTTCCCTAAAAGTTGTTCGGGTGCAGTATAAGCAGCGCTACCAATAACGGTTCCCGTTTTCTGAAGCGAAGTCTGGGAGGCGACTTTAGCCGCACCAAAATCCACTAGTATATATTTACCGGACTGTTGGGAACGAATAATATTATCCGGCTTAATATCGCGGTGAATAACTTGATGGTCGCAAACAAATTGTAAGACAGGTAACAGGTCAATCAGTAATTCTCGGACTTGTTTTTCGCTAAATGCGCCGTTGGTGTCGAGTTCTTGCGCCAGGTTTTGACCGTCGATAAACTCTTGAATCAGGTATTGACGATTTTCGTAGGTAAAGTAAGCCAATAAGTTTGGAATTTGGGGATGCTGACCTAACTCATCTAATCTTAGGGCTTCTTGGCGAAACAATTCGGAGGCTTTTTGGGTATGGCGCGAACTCTGGGAAGAGGTTTCCCCATAAAAGAATTGTTTGATAACGCACAGCGGTTTTGAGGGGATATGTTCGTCTGTGGCTTTGAGGGTTCTGCCAAACCCCCCCACCCCTAACGCTTCAATGGCGCGATAGCGATCGCCCAATAATAATTTTGACCCACAACTCTGACAAAATTGGGCGGATTCAGGATTATGGGGCTTGCTGCAAGCGAGGTTAAAACAGTAGCTCATTGAACCTCTAAAGTTAGGTAGGGACTAATTCACCAGGTCGCAGTCTTGCCCACTTACCCATATCTTGCTTGAAACTTTCGCAACCGACAACATCCCATTCCATTTCAATGAAGTCGTCTTTTTGGCGAATATTGACGTTAATGGTGGGTTCTACCGCTTCAAAGTCTGGCGTTTCCGTCAGATGGGGTTGTTGGTGTTGGTGTTCGACGGCATGATAAGTGGTACAACGGTCTACATATTGGCAATTGACGCAAATACACATTAGACCAAACCTCCTGACTCAGCTTTTGGTTTTAACCTTGCAATTAGGTTTCGGCTTTTTGTTACTCTAGCTCAGGCAAGAGGCTTGCTGCCGAGGAAATTGATTGAGTTTTGTTGCTATGCGCGATCGCATTTTAGAGTCCAAAAATTGGCCATTTAGTCTAGACTGCTTACCCCATGAGGCTTATCTCGTTGGGGGGGCGGTTCGGGATGCGCTGTTAGATCGCGATCGCGAATACCTCGATCTAGATTTTGTCATGCCTTTTCAATCGGTGCAAACAGCTAGAGCGATCGCCCAACGCTACAATGCGGGTTTTGTCGTCCTCGATCCAGAACGCCAAATTGCCAGAGTAGTTTTTGAAAACGCGACGGTAGACTTAGCGCTACAAGAAGGGGAGAGTTTAGAAACCGATCTGAGGCGGCGAGATTTTACGATGAATGCGATCGCCTATAATCCCCGTACGGGGGAATTTATCGACCCCTTACAGGGGCGTCAAGACCTCGATTGCGGTACAATTCGCCAAGTCTCCCTCAAAAATCTCCAAGACGATCCTCTGCGTCTGGTACGGGCTTACCGTCAAGCCGCGCAACTGCAATTTACCATTGAACCGCAAACTAGGGATAGCATTCGCACCCTTGCACCTCTGTTAACCAGAGTCGCCGCCGAACGCATCCAAACCGAGTTAAGTTATTGGTTAAATACCCCTGGGGGAAGCGAACAACTCCAAGCCGCCTTAGCAGATGGCTTGCTGAAATGGATTTTACATGATGGAGTCAGCCAAAAGGCGATCGCGCAGGTCAGTCAAATTGACTCGCTTGTCGCTGAGTTAGCAGAAACCTCGCCCCCATTAGCCCAAGAATTACAGCATTCAGTCCCTGGTTTAGCTTCTGGATCGAAACGGACATTAACTGCAATTACCAAACTTGCAATTCTCCTCAATCCCTATCCCAATCCTGGCTTACAATATACTCGCCTCAACTCAACGGTAGAAAAGGCTTCAGTTGAGGAATTTATGGCACAAATGAAATACAGCAACGCCGAAATTCGCGCCGTCACAACCGCCCTCAAATATTCTCCCCAACTCCAAATCCCCAATCGGTCAATTCGCGAACAATACTTCTTTTTTCAAAGCGTTGGCGATCTATTCGCGATCGTTGTTCTGTTTACCCTAGCCCAAGGCATCCCCTTAGAACAACTCTCTCCCGATATTCAACGTTACCTCAATCCTCAAGATCCGGTTGCCCATCCAGTTTCCCTCGTCACCGGAACAGACTTAATTCAATCCCTGAACCTCAAACCTAGTCCCCTACTGGGAAAACTCCTTACCGAGATTCAAATTGCCCAAGCCGAAGGAAAGATTTCCACCCGCCAAGACGCTTTAGACTTGGCTCAGTCTCTAGCGTGAACCTACGCTATAGCAATCCCAAATCAGTTATGAGAAGCAGCCGTAGGTAAAAAGTTTTGAAAAATCAAAGATTTGACGGTGGGTAGCAAACTCAAATAAGAACTTAGCCACATTAAACGATGTACACAAATGATA